>JBDHYE010000160.1:0-4658 GCA_039811245.1 Chitinophagaceae bacterium
CAGTAATAGAGATCACATTCGTAGGGATATAAGCAGATACGTCACCGGCTTGTGTTTCAATAATAGGTAAAGCCGTTAATGAACCACCACCTTTTACTAGAGGCTTGATGCTCTCAGGTAAATCGTTCATTGTTTTTGCAATAGCATCATTATTGATCACTTTAGCAGCTCTTTCAAGTAAGCGGCTATGCAAGTAGAATACGTCACCAGGATAAGCTTCACGTCCTGGAGGGCGACGAAGCAACAAAGACACCTCACGATAAGCTACGGCTTGTTTTGACAAATCATCATATACTACTAATGCAGGGCGACCTGTATCTCTGAAATACTCTCCGATAGCAGCACCGGCAAAAGGAGCATAGAATTGTAATGGAGCTGGATCTGAAGCAGATGCTAATACTACAGTAGTATAAGGCATAGCACCATTTTCTTCTAATGTTTTAATAACACCCGCAACAGTAGATGCTTTTTGACCAATGGCTACATAAATACAATAAACTGGCTTACCTGCATCGTAAAATTCTTTTTGATTTAGAATAGTATCAATACAAATAGCTGTTTTACCTGTTTGACGGTCTCCAATAACTAACTCCCTTTGACCACGACCAATAGGAATCATTGCATCGATGGCTTTAATACCTGTTTGTAATGGCTCTTTTACAGGCTCACGGAATAACACACCAGGTGCTTTACGCTCCAAGGGCATATCGTGTAATTCACCACTGATAGGACCTTTTCCATCTATTGGTTCACCTAATGTATTTACTACACGTCCTAACATACCCTCACCTACTTTAATAGAGGCAATAAGACCGGTACGCTTTACTTTACTTCCTTCTTTAATGCCTGTGCTTTCACCCATCAATACTACCCCTACATTATCTTCTTCAAGGTTTAATGCAATTGCTCTTACACCATTTTCAAATTCTACGAGCTCTCCTTGGCGTACACCATCAAGACCGTAAACTAATGCGATACCATCACCTACTTGTAGTACGGTACCTATTTCTTCCAAACTGGCAGAAGCATCAAAATTGCTTAATTGCTGGCGCAGTATCGCTGATATTTCGTCGGGTTTTATGTCAACCATTTTTTATAAAAATTAAAAATTTAAAAAATTTGTTTAAAATTCTACAATTATATTTTAGCTACGTATAAATTTTGATTAAATTGTTTCTTGATATCATTCAAGTCTCTTATCACACTAGCATCCATTTGTTCACTACCTAAATCTAACAAAAATCCACCTAAGAGCTCAGGATTGATATTGGTTTCGATATTTATCGTACTATCTGGAAATTTAGATTGCAATTTTGTTTTAATCACATCAACAACGGTATCGCCTACAGGTGCTGCTGTAGTAAGTTTAACCATACGTATTTTCTTATTATGGCGATATTGAGCTATAAACGCCGTAACGATTTCGTCTAAATATTGTTCTCTTCCTTTATTAATTAATAGTAAAATAAATTTTTCTGTAAGTTGAGAAATTTTACCACTAAAAATTGCTTTGATAATCGCCCCTTTCTTATCGGCCTTAATAATAGGCTGCTTGACCATGTTCACAAAATCTTTATTTTTTTTGCATACTTGATCAATCAAATACATATCATTAATAACATTTTCGAGTGCATTTTGCTCAAGAGAAATGACGATTAACGATTTTGCATATCGGCTGGCTAACCTAGGATTGTGCATATTTAATTTTAACTATAATTCTAAAAAATATAACCCTAAAAAAAGTGTTCTAGGGTATTAAGGGCTATTAATTCATTCTAACCTCTTCGGCAAGCATTTTAGCGTATTGCGTTTGGTCTTCGTTTGAACTTAAATTTTTACGAATAACTTTTTCTGCTACGCTCAAAGCTAAACTGGCTACTTCATTTTTCACTTCTGTCATTGCTGCCATTTTCAAATTATCTATTTGAATACGAGCATCTGCTATAATTTTTGAAGCCTCGGCTTTCGCTTGATCTTTCGCTTCATTTACGATTTTATCTTTAAGCTCTTTTGCCTCTTGTAGCATTTGGCTACGCTCTTCTCTTGCTTTAAGCATTAAATCTTGATGCTCACTTTGCATATTAGACATTTCTTTCTTAATACGCTCAGCAGAAGCAATAGAATCGGCAATACCTTTTTCACGTTCTGAAAGAGAAGATAAAATAGGCTTCCAAGCAAACTTTTTAAGTATAAAAAATACGGTTAAAAAGGCAAGTAATGTCCAAAAAAATAAACCTAAATCGGGTTTTAATAATTCCATAAAATGAGTTTTTCTAAAGTGTAGAAAACGTTTTTATAATAACTGTTATATTGATTAAAATAGCTACGCTATTGAAATTTTCTTTTTAAGAGAACTGTATCTTAGCCCTGTGCTGTCGATACAGTTCTGATTTTTTTCTTCTTGTTAGAAAAGAAAAGGTTTAGCCTAAAACTGCTAATAAACCTGCGATTACACCAAATAGTGCAACACCCTCAATAAGGGCTGCAGTAAGGATCATTGCAGAACGGATATCACCGGCAGCTTCTGGCTGACGAGCGATAGATTCTACTGAACCTTTACCAATTTGACCAATACCGATACCAGCAGCTAAAGCAGCAATACCAGCACCTACAGCGCCTAATCCAGCGGCGCTACCATCTAACAAAATTGTGTTTAAGATAGACATATATATGGGGATTTAAATTTAATTTTTATGCATGCGCTTCTTCATGATGCGCATGTGATTCTTCTACAGATTGACCAATAAATACAGCCGTTAAAGCGGTAAAGATAAAGGCTTGGATAGCCCCTACTAGCAGCTCTAAGGTAAACATAAATATAGAAAAGGCTACAGATATTGGAGAAAAACCCCAACCTGCTGCTGGCGATAGCTCTCCAAAAATGAATATCATACACACAATACTTAATACGATAATATGACCCGCTAAGATATTGGCAAAAAGACGTATCATCAAAGCAATAGGCTTGATAAATAAAGAGATGATCTCAATAGGTACTAATATAAACTTAACACCCAAAGGTACTCCAGGAGGGTTAAACATGTGACCCCAAAAATGACCATTACCTTTTGCTACCATAATAATAAAGGTAACTAAGGCTAAACTAGCTGTAACAGCTATATTACCGGTAAAGTTTGCCCCACCAGGGAATAGTCCTAATAAGTTATTGATCCAAATAAAAAAGAAAAAGGTTAAAAGGATAGGCATATATTGATCTGCTTTTCTACCCAAATTAGGCACAGCTACTTCATCACGCACAAACATAATAACTGGTTCTAAGGCATTTTGAAAACCGGTAGGAGCTACCATTGTGCCTCTTTTTTTGTACTTACCCGCTACACTTAACATTATCCATAAAAGAATAACGATAGATAATAACATTGAAGCCACATTCTTAGTAATAGAGAAATTATAAAATTCACTACCATCTTCGCTGATAACTTTACCTTTAGCATCAAGGGTATAACCATTATATACTTCTCTGTGTGCGCCATGCCCAAATTTAGAGGCTGAAAAAATACTTAAGCCATTTTGAGGGCTATAAAGTATCATCGGTAAAGGTATCGATATATGAGTATGACCTATACTAAAGAAATGCCACTCGTGGGCATCACCCACGTGACCAAAAATAATTTCTTTAATGTCCAACTTTTCTTCATGAGCTACTTCATGGGCATTTTCAATAAATGTTTCTTCTGCCGGATGCTCTTGAGCAAATACTCTTGGAGAGGTAAAAAATACAGTAAAAAGCAATGCCACAAAGGCTACCAAACGACTCATAAATGTATAAATTCCTAAATTTTGCGCAAAGATACTTGTTTTAACTTCAAAACAACGATTCTTTATACTTTTTTTTCAACATTTATTATTTCTACTTGTAAAGGGTTATTGCTATTCTAATTGACCCGCAAAAAACAAAATGCCTCGAAAAAATCGAGGCATTTATTAATAATAACAAATTGTAATAAGTGAATTAGAACTTAGGACAACCGGTAACAAAACGTTGTATCGGGTCTGCTTTATTGATGGCTCCGTTAAAGATTACTGAAATTTCGTATGCTCCATTACCATTGGTAGCAGGTGAAAAACCAGAAAGGTTTGCATCATAGCTTAAACCTATTTGCGCTTTTGACCATTCAAAACCTACATAAGGTACTATAGCATCACCGTAACGATACCAACTACCTAAATAAAATATTGAGGCTTTACTGTATTCTTTATCATAACCAGGGTTAAGTACAAAACCAACAGCACCACCAGCCATAATTGAAGTATTAGGCCCTTGCAATTGCAATAATGTACTACCATAGAATACTGTACGCTCGTTCATATCTATCTGAGTACCTGCATAAGTAGCAAAACGGTTATAAAGCTGATGTTTGCCACCTAAAAAAGTTTCTACCGGGCGACTAAGATGATACATAGATACACCACCAAACACGGTAGCATGCTCACTTACACGACCACTATATAAGATACCTGCTGCAAAATCAGGATAGGTTAAATCTTTATTGCTTAAGATATCACTAGAGGCCAATGTAAAGCTTTTAGTACTAAAATCATACATGTCTTCAGTAGTTACTTTACTTTGGTCTATTGATTTTTGAACCAAAACACCTTGTACACCTAGAGAAATTGTATGTTGTTTATCTACACCA
>JBDHYE010000161.1:0-4620 GCA_039811245.1 Chitinophagaceae bacterium
AATCAAAAGACTATTATTAAGCCTAGAATCAGATTTGTTATATTCTAAAAGTTCTAAAAAGTCAGGGTTGCCCAAACTAAAAGACCAAAATTGGGCATCTTCGGAAGCTTTATGATGGGCTTGTTGGGTATTAATGGGGTTGCCTAATAATACATTTTGTAAAGCATAAAAGTCTAGCCCTTCAGGTATAAAAGCAGCAGCCTTTGATATAGGACCAATAAACGCAGTTCTTTCTGTATATAATATGGCTTTAAAGCTGTCTGGACTTATGATTGCTCTTGCTACTTGTACGATACCTGCAATGTTTATAGATACCCAAATGAGCTTATCTTTTTGCATACGGATATTGGCTGTAAAATCATAATTTTTTCCTTCTCCTTCATAATGGATTTTAGCTTTTGTGGTCCAAGTTTGGCAATCTACTTTTTGCTCTAAAAGTGCTTTATTTTTCTCAAAGAGTAGCTTGTCATTTTCTGTTGTTAAGCTGCTATCCTTATTAGTGATCTGGGCAAGTTTACTGCTGTCTTTAGTCGTACTCTGGCTTGTTGTGGTTTTTGATTTCTTGTTTTTTGATTTAAAAAGTTTACAACTACTATTTAAAGAGAGGAGTAGAATGAAGATACTTAGTTTTGTAAAAAGTGATTTAGTCATTTAATTTTTGGAGCTTTACTTTCTGTTGTAATAATGTATTATCGGGTTCTAATTTTTGGGCTTTTTGCCACTGTTCTAAGGCTTTTTCTTTTTGACCTAGTTTATAATAAATATCGCCTAAGTGTTCAACTAGGGTAGCATCAGCGCCTGCTGTGCTTAACTGTATTGCTTTTTCGATATATTCTTTTGCTTTTGAGTAATTGCCTTGCTGATAGAGTACCCAGCCATAAGTGTCTAAAAAGGTCGCCTCATCGGGTCTTAGGCGTAAGGCCATAGTGGCGTACTTTTCAGCTTTGTCTAATTGGCTTTTACGCAAGGAGAGATAATAAGCATAATTGTTTAAAGTGCTCGCATTGGTAGTGTCTAGGCCTAAAGCTTTCTCGTACTGCTCTTCAGATTTTTGGTATTCTTTTTTAGAATTATAGGCTTCGCCAAGACTGGCATGCATTTCTGCTAATAAAGCTTTATTGTCTTCTGGTTGATATTCTATCGCATTTTGTATGGCTTCTACACTTTGGGTGTAATCTTCTTTATACAGATAACCTATCCCTTTTAGATAATAAAAGATAGCCGCAGATGGGTAGAGTTCAAGCGCTTTTTGGGCATATTGAATTAAGGTATCGGCATCTTTTTTTTGCGCATAACCAAACAAAAATTGCTGCCACACATTAAAGTTGTTCGGGTCAAGTGTTATTGATTTTTTTAAGGCGTTTTGAGCTTCTTCATTTCTGTTTTGCATACCCAGTAAGTCTCCATAAATGGCATACATTGTAGCATTGGCATCATTTTTCTTTAATAATTTTTCGATTAATGAAGTTGCTTTTACTCTACTGCTACTGTCTTTAACAAGGTCGCTAAAATAGGTAGCCAATAAGGTAATTTGAGTAGAAGGGTCTATTTTATCATTATCTATCGCTTTATTGAGATAGTTAAAATACATTTCTGTATCTTTCTGTTGCTTATAATAGCTCGCCAAACCCAATAATAATGAGATGTCGTCAGGAAATTTCTGTTCTGCTTCAAGAAATATTGCTTTTGCTTTATCTTCTTGTTGATGTTTAAAATAAAATTCGGCTAAGAGTGCATAATAACGACCTTCTTCAGGATATGCGCTAATAAGTCTTTTGTAACAGTTAGCTGCATTATCTAGGTCATTATTTTTTTGATATACTTGACTCAACTTGAGTAAAAGCTCTTCTTCTGGGCCTCTTATACTGATTAGTTTTTCAATATCAATAATTGCTTTCGGATAGTTTTTACTTTTTTGGTAAAGCAGACTAGATTTTAAAAGGTATTCTTCATTGGGTTTATATTTTGAAGCCAGATTTGTAAAGAGCGATGCCGCTTCATCAAATTTGTTATTGGCAGCCAAAAGATTGGCATAAAATTCTACATACCATTTATTGCCGGTATCTAGCTTAATGGCTGTTTTTATGTTTTGAATGGCTTTCACCATTTCATTATTTTTAATCTGAATTTTTGCTAATTCATAATAACCATCGGCTTCTTGTGGTGCCGCTTCAATAAAACGGGTAAAGAGCACTTCCGCTTCTTTACTATTCCCGATTAGGTTTTCTTTTAAAGCGTCCATAAAAATTCTACCCGCTGCTGCATTATGATTTTTTGAAGTGTCAAATGCTTTCATCTCTGTGAGTTGCGCCCATACAGAGACTGTAGTAATGCTTAGCAGCAGGGTTAATAGACTTAGCTTTTTCAAGAAGAATACAGTTTAAAAATTACAAGAGAAATCTCCTAGGTTTAGGGCATTCGTTGTGCCGTTTAGTTGTACATTTTTACCCAGCATACTATCGGTCAAAACCATGTTATTTAGCTTGCTATCTTGTTGGATAATACTGTTTGAAATTACCGAATGGCTTATGTTACAACTACTTTCAATAGATACGTGCGGACCAATTACGGCATGACTTAGTTTTACATTTTTACCAATATAGCAAGGTGCAATTAGGGTGCATTGCTCTATTTGGGCACTAGGGTCAATAAGGATTTCTTTCTCTTTTTTTAATTCTAAAATTCTTTGATTCGTGTAGAGGGTATTGCTTTTATTGCCACAGTCTAGCCATTCTTTTACTTGGTCTGTATAGAATTTTATGCCTTTTTTAAGCATGTTATCCATAGCGTCGGTGATTTGATACTCTCCTTTTATTTTGATATCGTTATCTATTAAGTATTGTAACTCCTTCTTTAAGTTTTCACCATCTTTGAAATAATAAACACCAATAATAGCAAGGTCTGATACAAAACTTGTTGGTTTTTCTACAAATGCTTCAATCTCTTGAGCCCCTTTTAATTTTACAACACCAAATGCAGAAGGGTCTTCTACTTTTTGTGTCCAGATAATAGCATCTTTTTGAGTGTCTATTTTAAAATCGGCGTCAAATAAGGTATCGGCAAAAGCGATAAAAACATTTCCTTCAAGACATTCAGAGGCGCACAGTATGGCATGCGCAGTACCTAAAGCCTCTTCTTGATAGCATATTTTACCTTCAGCGCCTAAGGTTTTAGCAGTTTGAAGTAGTTGTTGTTCTACGGCTTCGCCAAAATTTGGAGCAATTATAAATGCGATTTTACCAATAGGTTCATTGCAAGTAGCTACAATATCTTCAACTAATCTTTGTACGATAGGTTTGCCAGCAATAGGTATTAGGGGTTTGGCTGTGGTTAAGGTATGCGGGCGCATTCTTTTGCCCATTCCTGCCATAGGTATAATAATATTCATCTTATTTATTTGATTTATTTATGTTCAATAGCTGCAAAAATAATAGTCTAAACTTATTTTTATGGGATTATTTTACACGCTAACTGTTATGCGTTTAAGTTTGAAATGCTTTTTTATTTTTTTTAATCCAAAAGTCTTGAAATATAATGTGCTGTTTCGTGCGATTATTGATAGGCAATATGTAATTTTGCACCTTATTTTTAGAAAATCAAGAATTTAATTAATTTATGAATATAGCGATCATTGGTACAGGTTATGTAGGTTTGGTAAGTGGTACTTGTTTTGCCGAAACGGGTAATCAAGTAATGTGTATTGATATTAATGAAGAAAAAATTGCACAGCTCAAAAATAAACAAACCCCTATCTATGAGCCCGGTTTAGATATCTTGTTAGAGCGTAATATTAAAGAGGACAGGATACATTTTACCACTTCGTTAGCAGAGGGGATTAAAGATGCTCAAATTATATTTTTGGCCTTGCCTACACCTCCCGGTGCAGACGGAGCTGCCGATTTGAAATATGTACTTGGAGTAGCAGAAGATCTCAGCAAGTTGATCACAGATTATAAAGTTATTGTAAACAAAAGTACAGTACCCGTAGGCACCGCTGAAAAGACTAAAGCCGTAATGCTTAAAAACCTTGATGCGTCTTTATTTGATGTGGTGAGTAATCCTGAATTTTTGAGAGAAGGGGTAGCTGTTGAGGATTTTTTAAAACCAGACCGTGTTGTTATTGGCACAACTAGTGAGCGTGCTAAAAAATTAATGGAAGAGCTTTATCAGCCTTTTGTAAGACAAGGTAATCCTATTTATTTTATGGACGAGCGTAGCTCTGAAATGACTAAATATGCTGCTAATTCTTACTTAGCGATGCGTATTTCATTTATGAATGAGATGGCCAACCTCTGTGAAAAAGCAGGCGCCAATGTTGATTGGGTAAGAATTGGTATGGGCAGCGATGCCCGTATCGGTAAACGTTTCTTGTTTCCAGGTGTACGTTATGGCGGAAGCTGCTTCCCTAAAGATGTTCAAGCTCTAGCACATACCGCCGATGGACACCAATATGATTTCCAAATTGTAAAAACAGTGATGGAAGTTAACGATAAACAAAAGCAAATATTAGGAACAAAAATTCTTAATTATTACAAGCAAGATATTAAAGGGAAAACTTTTGCCCTGCTAAAAAATCCCGTTAAATGAATTTTTTAATATTTACGCCATTGTTATTGCATG
>JBDHYE010000162.1:0-4607 GCA_039811245.1 Chitinophagaceae bacterium
GTATAACATATCGAGCATCTGTAACTGCCCTTTAATGGTTCTACCTTGACGCGTAACAAATACACTTACACCAGCAAATTTGGCCAATATTGTAGCATCAGATACCATGCCTATTGGCGCACTATCAATGATGATAACATCAAAAATTTGGGAGAGATCTTCAAACATTTGTTTGTTACGTGGTAATAATATCAACTCACCTGGGTTAGGAGGAATGGCACCACAGTTCGCTATAAATAAGTTATTATGTAAACCTGAAGGTTTTACTACTTTATCTAAATCGTTCACAACACCTGCTAAGTAAGCACTTATACCACCATCTCTATCTAAATTTAACCTTTCGCTAATTTTTGGTTTACGAAGGTCAAACTCCATAATAAGTACTTTTTTATGGGTCAGAGCAATCGTTAAACCTAAATTTATAGATACAAAGGTTTTACCCTCTCCACTTACACCAGAAGTTACGAGTATTACCTTTTTGTTTTCATTAACCGCCATAAACTCTAAGTTGGTACGTAGTAGGCGGAATTGCTCTGCAATACCCGTACGGATAGTAGGACCTATAACCACTTCCATGCCTTCTGGAGCTTTATTAATAGAACCTAATATTGGAATAGTAGAAATAGCTTCAATATCGGTTTCATTCATCACTTTATTATTTAATAGCTCTTTAATTGCTAGAATAATACAAGGGATTAACAGCCCTAAAACAAAGGCTACTATATAAATATTTTTAGGAACAGGCTTTACAGGTGCGCCTGTATTATAAGGTTTAACTACCAATTTTGATTTAGCAGAAGCCGCATTGAGCGCAATCTCGTTTTCTAAACCCTTTTGGAATAGTGCCAAGTACATACTTTGAAGTACATCATACTCTCTTTTAACATCATTAATTGATCGGTCTAAACCAGGGATAGTGTTAATTAAACCACTAAAGCGTGCATTTTTTTGATATTCGTTTTGGAGTGATTGATTGATTACCGTTTCATTTTTAGCGATTGCCTCTAACATTCCTTTCCTCAAAGTGGCTATCTCTGCTTCATCTTGTTTTCTAAAGGGATTTTGAAGTGGTTGATTTTCTACGGCTACTTTTTGAACTAATGTATTGTACTTTGTAATCATTGCAGTTAAAACTTGATCTTTAGGATCTATACCAGCAATGATTGGATTTTTATTATCACTGATATTAGAAATTGTATTTCTAACATCATTAAGTGCTTGTTTTTCTAAAATGATTTGATTTATTTTTTGTTGAGCTTCTTCTTTACCTGCTACATAAGCACCTCCTTGAGCAGTAACGTCTATCATGTTGTGACTTACTTTTATTCCTTCAACTTTAGAATCTACACCCTTTAACTGATTCGATAACTCTTCTTGGCGTTGTTCTATAAAATCTCTTGTTTTTTGTGCAGATAAAACTGCATTTTCTAGCTCACTTACATGGTATTTTGCCACAAGTGCATTAATAAAATCAATAGATCTAGCAGGTAGGTTATCGGTCATTGATATTTCAAGCATTGAGGTTCTACCATCTGAAGGGTAAATTTTCAGTAGACTTAAAAATTGACCTACCGCTTCAGTGGAGCTTACTAATACTACCTTAATAGGTATTTCTAAATACCCTGTACTAACAAATGTATTGTTCGTGTATAAAACTTTTAATTTACCAAAAGGAAATTCAGTCCATGAGTCAAAAGCAATACGAGTAACTTTTTCACCATAGGTAATATCAAATAAACCTTCAACTAGCTTGTCGTTTTCTTTAACTTGGCTAACTGTTATTTCATCTCTTGCACCTTTATAGCCCACACTGTCAAAAACAACACGAATAGGACATTCATTGTATATTTCATTTTCTTTTACTTTTCCTTTTACATAATAGCTAATATTTAAATGTAACGAATCAACTACACTTCTTATCAAATCTTGAGATTGTAAAAGCATAATTTCATTATACATATTTACCCCTTCATCTTGAATCCCTATTTTTTTCAATACTGCAGTATTACCTCCGCCGCCAGCAGTGCCGCTTTCAGAGCCATCTAACATTAATGAACTGCGTACTAAGTATAAGGGTGTAGTATAACGAATATATAAGAAAGCAGCACTAAGTACAAGGATTAAACTTAGTGCAATAATATACCAATAACTTACTACAGAAGCTATAAAGCGCCTAATGTCAAAGTTTTGATTAAGCTGCGACTTAATCATATTAGGTGTACCACTTGGAGCGGGCATTTGGTTTTGTTCCATTCCGAAATTTTAAGTATTAATGAAGTTTGAGAAGCGCTTATTTATATTATCTTTTTGTAAGTTGTACGATACCGTAAATAGAGAGCGCTGAGGCTATCAACGTTGATATGGTGGGTAAGTAGAATAATAAAAACTCATTGGTTTGTTGTCTTTTTAATCGGTTAGGCTCAACATACACAATATCATTTTTTTGAAGATAATAATACGGACTAGTAAATAGTTCTGTACTATTCAAATTGACTCTACCGAATTCCAATTTATTATTTCCATTTTGACGTATTACCATTACTCTATCTTTCTTGCCCGTCATTGGGATATCACCAGCAGCTGTAATCGCTTCAAGGATATTAATTTTGTGGTTAGGTGCAAAAATCGGACCCACTCTTGCCACCTCACCCATTAAGTTGATTTTGTAATTTATAATTCTTATTTCAACTATTGGAGATTTAATATAAGCTTGTAATTTTTGAACCATAGTGGCTTTAGCTTCTTCAATGCTTAAGCCAGCAACTTTTATTTTACCTACCACTGGAAATTCTATATCGCCAGATGCATCAACCAAATAACCTTTTTGACCTTGCCCACCTGTACCCATTACTGGTGCTGAGCTATTCATTACGCCACCATCATTGAAAATAGCATTAGGGTCTTTACCATTTATGGCATCAGCACTACTAACTGTTATAGCTAAGATATCATCGGAGTTGATTTCCATCTTTGGCCTAGGGAGTACATTTACTACTTTTGTATCGGTATCTTGCTTCTCTTTAGTATAAAAATAAACTATTCTTTTGGGCGATCCACAAGAAGCCAACAAAAAAATGAAAAGTAAAAAGAATATGCTATTCTTATTAGACATCATAAGATTTATGTTTTTAAGATAGCAAAGATAAATATTTAGCGCAAATTTGTTAAGAATTTACACTATATAATTCTTTATTTTTAAAGCCATATTCTGCCAAGCGCCATAAAATCTCTTGATGCTGCTCTGGCATAGCCTGAATTTGAGCTAAATGTCGATGATGATGCAAGTCTGTGCCGCAATAATCATACAATCCTAGTTGTAATATTTTTTCAGCATTTATTTTAATGGATTTACCATAATAACCTAGAATAGAGAGTAGATTGAGTTGTAATTGAATTCCTTTTTCTTTAAGGCGCTCATAACTGTGCATGTCTGTTTCATAGATATAGCGCTCTGGATGTGCTAAAATAGGGTGGTAACCATTAGCCTGTACAGCAAAGATCATCTCATTAAACTGCCTACTCCAGCCCGCCATGCTTGACTCTACCAGTACTTGATTTTTTCCAAAAGCCATTAGTCCTTTGGGCAATACGTGTTGCATGAAATAGCTGTCTAGAAAATATTCTGCCGATACTTGAATGGATATTTCAGGGTGATTTTGAGCAAGATATTCTTTTAAAGGTTGAAAAAATTGACGAACTTTAATGGTGTCGTTGTCATACATCTCTCCATGGATATGGGGTGTTGTAATAAATTTTTTTAATCCTAAATCTGATAATTTTAAAATAAATTTTACGCTATCTTCAATAGATTGTGAACCATCGTCAATGGCTGGAACCAAATGGCTGTGCATATCGCCTCCTAAAAAACTCAAATCGGCTACATGATAAGTAGGTTCGATTTTTTCTTCTTTTTGTTTTTTCTTAAATAAGGAAAACATATTGATAAATATTATGCTGCAATTTCTTGAATAATTACAAAATAATACATTTTTTTTATAATTTTTACAATTTCTTAGTAGTCCAAGCGATGTCTGAGAAATGCTTTATTTTCTTTATATAATATTGCCATAAGATGCTCGCTTTGTAAATGCCGTTTTTATTAGGTGCTTTAGATACAATACTTTGTGCCTGCTTACGATGTTGAAACCATTTAAAAGCTCGTCCATAAAATGAAAAATGAGCTTTAATTACTGTTAAACAACCTATCCAATTACCTTTGATCAGAAGCTGTACTCCTGCCAAACCATCTAAACATAACCTAAATGGAAACAACCACAATAAGCGACGTTTAGTTTCATTTTTAAGAAGTAGCACTAAACTATTTCTAAAGTTATAAAATAGTTTTTGAGGGCTACCATAGCTTATAACACTTCCGCCCACATGGTAAACCGTGCTATTGCCGATATAGGCTATTTTATAACCCGCATTTTTTAAGCGCCAACAAAGGTCAATTTCTTCCATGTGTGCGTAAAAATCTTCGTCGAGGCCACCTACTTGATGATAGTATGCTGCATTTACAAACAAACAACCTCCAGAGGCCCAAAAGATTTCAATAGAATCATCATATTGTCCCTTGTCTATTTCCATCACATCTAAAATCCTACCAC
>JBDHYE010000163.1:0-4606 GCA_039811245.1 Chitinophagaceae bacterium
TTAAACAATAGGGTAAAGGCATCTCTAGTTTAGGCAGCATCGTATGCTGTGGCTGAGCTTTTGCTACTTTCAAGGCTTTGAATGTACTAGGTACAGTGGCTTCTTTTTTTTGTAATAATGCCATAAATAAACCCTCGCCCTCTAGTTGATTCGGTCCTAAACGGTAGCCATAACATTGGTATTGAGGAGAGCGTGTTTCAACAATACCCCAAGCATTATCTAATTTTATTTTTAGGCTCTCCATTTGATAATGCGTTTTAAGATAATCAAGCATGAGTTCATTTTCTTCTTGCGAATAGGAGCAAGTAGCATAAATCAAAAAACCATCTTCTTTAAGCGCTGGCATAATAGCATTTAATATTTCTTCTTGACGCTTTTGACACATCAGTACATTGGCTTCACTCCAATGATTCAAGGCCTCTGGATCTCTACGGATTAAACCTGAACCACTACAGGGTGCATCTACCAATATCCAGTCAAAATACCCGCTCAGCGCTCCTATCCGCTCAGGAGTATCGGCACAAACCCATACATTGGCTTGTGCCCAACGATGGATATTATCTTCTAACACTTGTGCTCTTTGGCGAACCACTTCATTACAAATTAACAAGCTCTCATCGGTCAAACGTGAAGCCCACAAAGTACTTTTACCTCCCGGAGCCGCACATAAATCTAAACATTTAAGTGGTCTATCTTGTATAAAATATTGCTGAAGCAGCTGGTCTAAAAACATTGACGAAGCCTCTTGTACATAATAAGCCCCAGCATGAAATAAAGGGTCTAAGGTAAATACTGGCCGCTCGGGTAAATAATAAGCATGAGTACACCAAGGTACTTCTTGCAAGCCCTCTGTAGCATATACAGCACCTTTCTGAGGGTGTAATCTTATACTTGTAGGTGCTGCATTTTGATGTGCGGCAATTAAGGCATCGGCATCAATATAAGATTGCTGTTTGAGATGCTGAAAGAATTGCGCTGCTTGCTCTGCTATGGGCTTTTTGTTTTTCATGAAAAATTATTCAAAAATAATTTTTTTAAGCTTAGAAATAAATTTTTTAATTCTCTGCTTATAATAGATTTATGCTTTACAATTATTTTATATTATATTATTGCAAAAGTGATTAATTAATATTGCAAATTTAGAAACTAGTGGTAACTTTGCCCAAAATTTAAACTAAAATTAATATGCAAGAAAACGGTAAAAAGAACCCCAATGCTCAGCTTTCGCAAATAGGCTTGGATGTTGCCATTGCAAATTGGAACTTATCAAACGAAGAATTAACCCAAAAGACCTTAGAATTAGGTCAAGGAGTATTAAACGACACAGGTGCTTTATGTGTAAGCACAGGGAAATTTACAGGGCGCTCGCCGAAAGATAAATTTACCGTTAAAGATGCAATTACTCAAGATTCAGTAGATTGGGGTGATGTTAATATTCCTATCGAAGCTGATGTATTTGATAAATTATACGATAAGGTATGTGCTTATTTTAAAGGTAAAGAAGTATGGGTAAGAGATTCTTATGCTTGTGCAGACCCTGCTTTTAGAATAAATATCAGAGTGGTGAATGAAAACCCTTGGGCAAACCTTTTTTGTAACTCCTTATTTTTAAGACCTACAGAAGCTGAGCTATTAAGCCAAAACCCCGACTGGCATATTATCCAAGCGCCGGGCTTCCAAGCAGACCCGGCTGTAGATGGTACCCGCCAAGCTAATTTTACAATTGTAAACTTTACTCGTAAAATTATTTTAATTGGTGGTTCTGCCTACACTGGAGAGATGAAAAAAGGCATCTTTGGTGTTTTAAACTTTTTACTTCCACACAACCACAAAGTACTTTCGATGCACTGCTCTGCCAATGAAGGTAAAGCAGGTGATGTGGCCTTATTCTTTGGTTTATCTGGTACTGGTAAAACAACACTTAGTGCCGATGCTAACCGTGCCTTAATAGGCGATGACGAACATGGCTGGGCCGATGGTTCTGTATTTAATTTTGAAGGGGGTTGCTATGCTAAATGTATAGACCTTAGCGCCGAAAAAGAACCTGAAATCTTTGCAGCAGTTAAGCCTGGTGCACTATTAGAAAATATTAGTTTCTTTGAAGGTACTAACCGCGTAAATTATGCTGATGCTAGTGTAACCGAAAATACACGTGCCGCATATCCTATTTATCATATTGCCAATGCTAAAGCACCTTCTTATGGTGGTGAACCTCAAAATATTTTCTTCTTAACCTGTGATGCATTTGGTATCTTACCGCCTATCTCTAAGCTTACTAAAGAACAGGCTATGTACCACTTTATCTCTGGTTATACAGCTAAAGTAGCTGGTACTGAAGTAGGTGTTACCGAACCACAATCTACCTTCTCTGCTTGTTTTGGTAAAGTATTCTTACCCTTGCACCCTGCTAAATATGCCGAGCTCTTAGGTCAAAAACTTGAAGCACACCCCAATATCAATGTTTGGTTAGTGAATACCGGTTGGAGCGGTGGCGCTTATGGTGTTGGTCAGCGTATGAAACTAAGCTATACACGCGCTATGATTACAGCAGCATTAAATGGTCAGTTAAACGATGTAAGCTATAGCGAACACAGTGTATTTGGAGTGTTACAACCGGCTAGCTGCCCTAATGTACCTTCAGAAATATTAAACCCTAGAGAAACTTGGGCTGATAAAGCGGCTTATGATAAAACCGCTGCGCACCTTGCAGGCTTATTTAATAAAAACTTTGAAAAATATGCCGACAAAGCCAGTGATGCAATCAAATCTGCTGCACCAAAACAAAATGTAAACGCCTAGTCTATTAAGACTATTCATTACACTTTTAAATAAAAAGAAACCGCCATTAAGTTGAACTTCTTAATGGCGGTTTCTTTTTAAAATAGCTGTTATGGAAATAGATAGAATGTAACTAAAACATCTAATTCTTTTTCATTGTTTTAACTGAAAAGCATTTGTGCAGGGCTGGCTTAGTAGCACTACCGTTTCCAAACGCACAAAAGCCAATAGAAAGTACAAAGGTTCAATTTAGCACATTAGCCCACCTGACGTAAAATGGCTGTTAAAGGCTGCCCTCATACACTTGTCAATGTTTTCTTTTCTATTATCTCTGTAATTCCTTGTTTTCTAACATATTTTATTTCTGCCACAAGCATACATCGAAAATTGTCGTGATGGACTTTTGCATAGATTATTTTGGACTTGCCTTTTTGAGATATTATTGATAATATAAATGGAACTTCCTTGTATTGCTTTTCTGAGTAATGAACAACAATAACTTTATAGATACCACTAGGGGGATTTGTTTTCCAAAATATATTTTCTTGAGGATCAAGTCTTTTATCTGAACCAGCATTCGCATCAACATCTAATTGACCTTTAGACCCTTTTGAAAAAGCCTCCTTAGCTGAATAATAAATATGGTTTTTTGAAGGATCAACAACATGTAAGTCTAAGTCATCAAATGTAGCCCATTTTAAGTTTATCCTCAACTCTCCAAAATCACCTTGAAACTTTTCACGTTTTAAAGATTTTAAAAGTTGTTCACGTTTCTTTAATTCAGCTAGCTTGTTCTGGTTACTAATAATATTACTTGGGGATGTTGGATTTACTGCTCTAGTCGTGTTGATTTTATTAGTTATTTGAGTTGATTGTCTTAATATTTGATTTAGTTCTCTATCAATTGTAGTATTAATCAACTGTGCCTTAATAATTTGCTCGCATAATGAATTTATTCTAGCCTTTACTGGCTCTAATCTTTCCTTCTCCTTCTGATTGCTAAATTTCATTGATGCAGATAAAACTTTATCGGCTATTTCATATCTTTTATTTTTAATTAACCATCTACTATTTGCTTGAAGCTCTTTCGAAATATAAAAATTAAATGCTTTGTCTAATTGAAAATTTAATAAATCTTCTAATGTATGTTGCTTGACCCGCTTATACTTTTTATTTTGTTGCTTTAAACTCTCAAACTCAATTTTGAAATCGTTAATTAGCTCGTCTTTATCAATGTGTCTAATAGTATTTTCTCTATTTATTTTCTCTGCGTAATATGTCCAATTGTAAGAACCATTGTAGAGTATTGAGTTGTCAATTATACAGAACTTGTGGTGCATTATTTTGGGGTAATGACTAAAATGCAATTCACCTCCTGCATTGATAAAATGTTGCCAGTTTAATCCACCTTCTCTGTTATTTATGGGGTCATTAATTATAACTAAGGTCACTTTAATACCCTCAGCTATTTTTTTCAATAGAATATTGTAAAGTTCATGATTAGTGAACCAAGCTACAGCTATACAAATTTCCAATTTTGAGTTTTCTAAATCCGTCAAAATCGTTTTTTAATGTTTTTGAATAACGCTTTTTCCATTGTTTAAAATATCATTTTTGTGTCGTTAGGGTTGCCTATAACGGAGCTGCGGCTTGGCGATGTGGCGAATTTTTAGCACTAATCTTCAACCGAAGAACTATTTTTCAAATATAGTAAACACTTTCAAACGAAGTACTTCACTCGCCATATTGCCAAACCGTTCCCATGTTAGCACCAGATTATAATAATTTTTGAGTATCAAATTGAGTTTTATATTCTACATATTCTGTA
>JBDHYE010000164.1:0-4585 GCA_039811245.1 Chitinophagaceae bacterium
ACTATTCTTATATGTACTATGGTATTGGAATAGATGATATTAATCTTGAACAATTACCAATATGTACCGGTGCACCTACTGTAGGTAAAGTAACCGCAAAACCTACAATGCTTTGTAGCCCTGGAGGTTCTATTAATCTTAATATGGATATGGCAGGTGTCTCTAGAGTGGGTGGCTTAACTTATCAATGGTACAGCTATCCAGCTATGACCCCAGTATCACCAGTATTGACATCAGTGGGTTATACAGTAACAGGTGTTATGACCGGTGGTAAATATGTATGTGTGGTTAAATGTACAAATACTGGAGACTCTACCATTTCAAGTCCTGTAAAAGTAGATGTAGGAGCGATTATTCCTCCCTATATTGAAGATTTTGAAACGGCTACTCCAGGTACTAATATGCCTTGTGCCAGCTATACTTACAGCTGGGGCTCATACTATTATTGGAGCACAATGGGTTCTCCAATCACCTACGGCCCATCTGCTTTAGAGAATCATACTACTGGTGGAAATAAATATTTAATCGCTGGCTATTATATAGGTTATCCTGGTTATTCTGGTTCATCAGAAGAGTATTGGTTAAGCCCTGCAATAGCGCTAACCGCTGGTAAACGTTATCAAGTATCATATTGGTACAAGACCGATGGTTATACTGGTGTTACGTATAAAACAGCCATGTATATGGGTACCACCCAAAGCAAATCAGGTATGACTACTTTATTGGGTAGTATCGTTAATCCTACTTCAAGTAAATACAAAATGTACAAACATCAGTTTGTAGCAAGTAGCTCTGGTAATTTCTATTTTGGTATTATGAAAGGCGCTAACAATTTTGGATATGGTATGGCATTTGACGATATCGGTATCCAAGAGGTTCCGCCATGTTCTAGTGTAGTAGAAGCTGGTGTGATTGCTACAGAGCCATGGCATATCTGTAGCCCAGGCGGTACTACTGTATTAGATTTAGAGGGTAGTTCATTAGCTACAGGATTAACCTATGAGTGGTTCTCATCAAGCAGTCCTAGTGGTCCATTTGTATCTACTGGAGGTACTAGCTTACCTTACACCAGCGATCCATTATTTACAACTACATGGTTCAAATGTGTCGTAACCTGTACCGCTACTGGAGCTACTGATACTACTGCCGCATTTAGAGTAGGCGTTGGAGCCTTTGAGATTCCTTATAAAGAAGATTTTGAAGGGGTAAGTGCCGGCGATAAGCCTGTATGTTCCGATGCTACCTATTGGGGATTATATGATTATGATGGCTTTAAAGTAAAATCAGATCCGGATTATGCTTATGCTCGTAACAATACCCCTGGAGGTAAGAACTATATGGCAGTAGGTTATTATCTAGGTTATTATGGCTATTATACCCCATTAACCGATAACAATTTCTGGTTTACTCCTGGAGTAAAATTAGATGCTCGATATAAATATAATTTTGGTTATTACTATATAGGTGCTTCTAATAATGTAATTAAAGTTTCTTCTTTCTACGGTAGATCACAGACCGCAGCAGGAATGACCCTACCACTACAGACTCCAACAGAGCTAACTGGTTCATATGAGCAGTTTGATACCACAATCAGACCTCCAGTAAGTGGAGTTTATTATTTTGGATTGAAAAAGACCAACTCACCATTAGGTTCATATTATTATACCAACGTTGGTTTTGATGATATCAACATAGGCTATGCGCCTTGCGAGGGTATGCCATTTGTAGGTTATACTACAAGCAGCAAGCCATCGGGTACAAGTATGTGTCCTGGTAATTATGTAAAACTAGTGAACAGCGGTTCAGCCGTTACCTTAGTACCGGGCATCACACATCAGTGGTATCGTAGAGTTATCGGCACCATGAGCTGGTCACCAGTGGTAGGTGCTACCGATACGATCTTGGCAGCAGATACCTTAGTAGGATATGAGTACAGCTTAAGCGTTAAATGCACCAACAGTGGTGATTCTGTAATGAGTATTCCATTCCAAGTACCTGCTTATCCACCTCATCCACCAGTAGTGATCAGCCCAAGTGCTAGTCCAGTAACCTTCTGTTTAGGCGATACGCTTAAATTTACGGCTACTAATTATACGGGTGCAGTATATGATTGGATGTTAGACAGTGTAGTGGTACCGGGTTGGAAGTTTAACGATATGGGCGCTACAGAGCCTGGTACCTATATGGTACGAGTAACATCAGCATTATCCCCATGCCCTGGTTATAGTAACCAAGTAACTATGGTGGTTAATGATCCTGGCTATAGCGTAAGCATTACTAAACCAGCCGATAGCATTATCTGTGCAGGTAGTTCAATAACCTTAAGTGCCATAAGCAGTAAACCAGGCTTATCCTATCAATGGCGTAAAAACAACGTTGATATTCCTGGCGCGTTTGGAACAAACTTAGTAGTAACCAGCACAGGATACTACCGAGTAATGGCTTATGATGGCATGAGTGTATGTAAAGCGGCATCAAGAAACGTCTTGATTACCGTTAAACCTAATCCACCTGCTATTATATATGTACCTGGTGGAACCACCACCGCTTGCGAAGATGAAGGCGTATTATTAAATGCAAACCTAGGCGGTTATACCTACCAATGGATGCGCGGCGGAAGCAGCATCTTTGGTTGGAAAGACAGCAGTGTTATCGTTAAGAACTCAGGTGTATATAGTGTAAAAGTGATTACACCTGATGGTTGTATGAGCGTATCAAGCAGCATCAATGTAAACATCTTACCATCGCCTACCCCAACGATCACCAAGAGTGGCTTAGTGTTAAACACAATGGGCACTTATGTAGCATATCAATGGATCCGCAATGGAGTAGATATGAGCGGAGAGACTAATCCTAATCTCAACCTAACGAAGAACGGAGTGTATAAAGTACGCGTAACCGATGCGAATGGTTGTAAAGGGGAGTCTAACCCGATAGAGGTTAATGAGGGTAATCTAGGCGTAAGTCAGAAAGTACAAGCCGATCAGATTAAGCTTTATCCTAACCCTACAGAGTCTAAAGTTTACATTGAGAGCCCGATAGGCGTAAGTGTACAAGTGAAAGATGTAAGTGGAAGAGTCTTGATGGAGCGCAACGATGTTAAAGAAGTAGATTTAAGCTCCTATGCAGACGGCATCTACCTCTTCAAGATTAGCAATCTAACAGGTACCACCTTAATCGAAGAACAAAGAATCAATAAAATATCTAAAAAGTAAAATCTAGTTCAAATTAAAGTTTAAAAAGGCCGTCCAATTGGGCGGCCTTTTTATTTTTTTGTTAAAAAAGTTTAAAGTTTGAAATGCTTGATAAATAAAGCATTTTAACAAATATTTCATGAATATTTTTTGGCAATTTGGAAAAAATGAAAAAAAATATTTGTTCAATTGTAAAAAAGCCGTATGTTTGAAATTGTTTTTAATCTCAGAATGTTTACTTTTTGTCCAATTTTTATACATTATTATAACCCATTTCACAATTAATTAAGAAAATTAAAAAACCATAATCTATGTATCACTTATCCTCCACTCCGGCACTACATAGGCTAACATCTGACCTATATGCCCCACCTCCAAAACCAGCTTTTTGGAGAAAATTTTTAATAGCATTTATCATGCTATTCACCATGAATGGGATAACCCAAAGTGTTCATGCTGCATTAGTAACTTTAGGGTCCATGTACACCACAAGTTCATTTTATGTGGGTATTCATCCTACCAGTTATCGCAAAACACATGCTGAGGCAATATTTAAATCTTCAGAAATTGGTACAAGTGGTTTAATAACCTCTTATGCCTTGTATAAAGGTAGTGGTTCTAGTACATCTACTATTGATTCAGTTTATATCTTTATGAAAGAATCTTCTGCCACAAGTGTGAGTTCTACTGTATCGCTATCTGGCTATACCTTGGTATATGCTGGTAATTTTCCAAACTCAGCTACTTCAGGTTGGATGACCGCTACCTTAACTAGTTCATTTCCTTATACTGGAATGGGTAACTTACATGTTTTAGTTGTAAGACATAGTAATGGTTCTACAATGTCAGGAGGTCCTAACTATTATGTGAGCTATAGTAGTTCAGGCTCATATTCTACTGGTTACGGGTATTCTACATCTACAACCTATTGGTCAGGTTGGGCTGCTTCTACAGCTACTGGGCCACAATATACTTATAATTATTATCGCCCTTATGCACAGATTAATATTAATGCTTTCACTGCTTGTAGTGGTACACCCACGGCAGGCACTGCTGTAGCCTCAACTACTTCTGCTTGCCCTGGTGCCGCAGTTAATTTCTCATTAAGTGGTTCTACTTTAGCTACAGGTATTAATTATAGCTGGGATACTTCTTCTACTGGTGTAGGAGGCTGGGCTACAGCAGGTACGAGCACTTCTATTAGTGGTACTTGGTCTTTTGTTCCTCCCACTGGGCGTACTTTGTTTTACAGATGCAATCTCACATGCTCTTATGGGGGTACAACAGTTACATCATCTTCTTTATCTGTTTCTGTAGGAACGGCTCTAACTCCGCCTTATTCAGAAGATTTCGAATCGCGCACTGCAGGGGTAAATGTCCCTTGTGCCAAT
>JBDHYE010000165.1:0-4585 GCA_039811245.1 Chitinophagaceae bacterium
CTGCAAAAACATGAATACTGTAATTGCTTTCATCTTCTCTAAAAGACTTGGATATAGTGATTCTATAATCTTCAGTAATCCCAATCAACCCTCTGTCAAAAGCTCTATGCAAATTGGGGCATAATGCAATTCCATTCGTAATTGTATCGTCATAACTTACACTAAATGGAACAATGTGGCAAGCATCAATCATGGAAACATTCACCGTTGCATCAATTCTCATTCCTGATATGCAACAGGTGTTGTTATAGATTTTGGGAATTTCTCTTTTGAATAAACTGCCTCTGAGGAAAATTTCTTCGTCATTTTTTTGTTCAAGTAGTTTCTTTATTTCCTGACGATATTCTTCGGAAGGTTCTTTCAGTATTTTATTTTCTATATCATCAAATAAAGTTTGTTGACCATTTGATGAATCGCTAAAATTGTTTTTACTTATTGGAAAATATTCATCTAATAAAAATTGAATCAAAATATCATTACACTTTGAATCCTTCATCAATCGCATCAAATCATCTTCAATAACAGCACAATCAACAGCAATATTTAGATTGGAAAAACTTCGCATGGATGCAGATAGTTGAAGGATGTTTTCGAAGCCAAGCTTAGGAATAAGTTTCCAGAATTTATCGCTTGTTAAATGATAAAAAGGTAGAGCAAAACGACAATCGTGTTTTGTTATAACAAGTTTATTCCAATTGGTTTTAAATAAAGCAACCAATTCCGGTGTGATGTATATTCTTGTACTATTTTGAAATTTGGTTTTAAAAGTTTGCAGTACTGAAATCAGGAGAATAGGTTTATGAGGAGCAATTCCATGTGCTCGATCAATTTTGAGTTTAATAAATCGATCAAGATAATGTTGTAGTGTTTTATCTAAATTACTAATCATTTAACGGTCTTGTCGTGTTCTCGTCATAAAGATACTGGTCAATAATTTCGTGTTCTAAATGCTGTATGTTTAATGACATAGTTATTTCGCCCCCCTCTTGTTATTTTTTTATTTTGTATTAAAGTTCCTCTAATTTTTTTATCTCGCAAAGTAACAATTTTAACCGATATCTAAGTCCGATTATGCTCTGAAAATTGATTTAACGCTGAACCCTACATTTATCAAAATGTGCAATGTGAGTAGCCAGAGAAATTCATTTTTTTGTGCGATAGTTGTTTTAATTTTTTATTGCTTTTGCTTGAGTGTCTGCCTGTGTAGCTGATGCGCCCCGAAATCGAGTTACTGTTATGCTGGTGTCCACCTGTCAAAATGTTTTGTAGTGTTGGTCTGTTAAGCTCTTACGTTGTCAATGTCCTATTTAAGATGTTGTCAAATACGCTTACTGCTAACAAGCATGTACAAACTTATCGATTTTGGTCTTGGACAAAAATTAGACCTAACAATTCAATTAAAACCTCTACTAACATTTACTACCCAAAAAAATCAAAACTTCCAACGCCTAAGGCGTACTAAAAAAAGTTGAGGTTTAGACCTTATCAATAGGGTAATCTAGCAGTAGTTTGTAGAATTTAAAGCAGTCTTCATAATTGTTATACATGGGTACCGGTGCAATACGGATTACGTTGGGTTCACGCCAATCGGCTATAACTCCATTGCTGCTTAGGTAATCAAATATTTCACGACCTTTTTGGTGAAAGAGCAAGGAGAGCTGAGCTCCACGGCGTGAGGGGTCTTGAGGACTAATAATAGTAAAAGGCAGTTGTTTAAGTTGTCCTAAAAGGTATTCGAGGTATTGGGTCATTCGCATACTTTTTTCGCGTAGCGTATGAATATTGGTTTTTTCAAAAAGGTCTAAAGATGCAAGCAAGCCTACCATATTAAACACAGGAGCATTACTCATTTGCCAAGAAGCGGCAGCAGCTTGGGGGATAAATCCTTTTTCCATTTTAAACCGATCTTTTTCGTCGTTGCCCCACCAGCCGGCAAGTCTAAAGGTATTAGGGTTTTGACAGTGTTTTTGATGTACAAATAAACCCCCTACGGCGCCGGGCCCGGCATTGAGGTATTTATAAGAGCACCAGCAAGCAAAATCTACTTGCCAATCGTGTAGTTGGAGTGGGATATTGCCCACAGCATGGGCAAGGTCAAAGCCACAGTAAGCACCTACTTGGTGAGCGGCAGTAGTAATCTGTTCTAAATTAAAATATTGACCGGAGTAATAGTTCACCCCGCCAAAAAGCACCAATGCCAGTTGTGAGCCCGCTTCTTGAATGGCTTTTACAATATCTTCTTCTTCAATAATTGATGTACCGGGACGGGCTTTGACTTCAATAATGCAGTCTTTAGGGTCTAGACCGTAGAGTTGTACTTGTGTTTCGATGGCGTATTGGTCGCTCGGGAAAGCACCTGCCTCCATAATAATTTTAAAGCGCTCTTTGTTAGGTCTGTAAAAACTTAAAAGTAATAAGTGAAGATTTACTGTAAGGGTATTGGTGGCTACTACCTCGTTGGGCGCAGCGCCTACTAGTGCACATAAACCTTTAGTGAAAAGATGATGATACGAAAACCAAGGATTGCGCGCTTCAAAATGCCCTTCTACACCATATTTAGCCCAATCGTCTAGTTCTGACTGCATAAGGTAACGCACAGCGCTGGATTGTAGTCCTAATGAATTACCACAGAAGTATAGGGCGTTTTGACCATTGTGTTGTGGAAAAAGAAAACGCTCTCTAAAAGAGTAAAGCGGGTCCATCTGGTCTTGTTCTTGGGCGTATTCTAAGTGCTTTTCGAAGGCGGTATTTTGAGACATAAATTAAAATAGATTTCCTGTTTCGTAAAATTCAAAGATAATTGAAATGAATAAATCATTTAAAGGTTTCAAATGGCCTTGTTAAAAAAAATAGGATTTTTTGTTAAGAAATATTAACTTAGCATTAGTAATGCCTATAAATATCATGTATTTGTAATGCTTATAATACCTATCCCCTATGAAATACACACTCTTAAATGTTGTGCTTTTTGTCTTATTGCCTTTAAGCGTAATAGCACAGACAGCAGATTTTAAATTAAGTACCAAATCGGGTTGTAGCCCATTAAGTATTGTATGTACTAATACCAGTACGGGTACGGGTTCTAGCACTATTTACGATTGGGATTTTGGAGATTCTCGACATTCAAGTTTAGCAAGTCCTAGTTTGAGTTATATCACTCCGGGTACGTATATCATTACTTTAACAGTAAAGAACGGTTCTAGCGGTACACCCAGTGTTAAAAAAGATACCATTACGGTTCATGCTACACCAGTAGCTAGTTTTAGCGCAAGCGCTGCAAGTGCTTGTCCTTGTGCTACGATCAGTTTTACAAATACGAGTACTGCAATGGCGCCAGGGGGCTATACTTCTTTATGGTCATTTGGTGATGGCGATGTTTCTACATTAAATAATCCTAGTCATTTATACTGTGTTGATGGTGTCTATACGGTAGCCTTAAAAGTAACCAATAGTGCAGGTTGTGTAGGTTCTAAAATAGATACGGATATGATTACGATCTATGAGAAACCCGAAGTCTCTTTTTATGCCAATAAAACGAACCTCTGCAAAGTACCCGATAGTGTACATTTTTATGCTAGTGCTTCTAAGGGTAAAGGGCCTTATACCTATAGTTGGAATTTTGGTGATGGACCAACGGGTTCAAGTCTTGCTAACCCTAGTCACTTATATACGGCTTCAGGATATTATACAGTTAGCTTAATCATAACAGATTCCAGAGGTTGCCAAGATACCATGACCAAGGTAGATTATATTAAAGCGGTACCGATGAATTCAAAATTTGACACGCCTGCCAGTGTGTGTCCTAGTAGTACTTTGGTGCTGTTTAATAACCGCTCTACGCCTACTCCTGTGGCTACTAAATGGCTTTGGAGTGATGGGCTGAGCAGTACGCTAACCGATATGAGTAGATCATTTTATAAAGAAGGTACTTTAACGGTACGTATGATAGATTCATTTGGTCCGGGTTGTATCGATACGGCTTATGGGGCTTATACTGTGTATCGTAAGCCTAAGGCACGTTTTAGATATTCTCCTATTTATCCTTGCCCGGCACCAGTAAATATCAATTTTGAAAACTTTAGTGATAATAAGAGTAGTGATACTTACAAGTGGATTTTTGGTGATGGCAGTACCAGTACCAGTATTAGTCCTACACACACCTATACTTTTGACAGTGTGTTTACGGTTTATCTAGTAGCCACAAGTACAGAAGGTTGTTCTGATACCTTTAGAGTAAGAGATACTACAAAAGAGTTTCCAAATGGTTATCCTAAGGTAACTTACGATAGCTCAAACTCTCCCGTAATTATTAGGGTTTTAAAAGCAATACCTTATACAGAAATAGAAAGTTATTCTTCACATTGCATTCCCGCTACAGTTAAGTTTAGTACAAGACTCTATAGTAATACCTATTTGCCTAACATAAAAGACACCTCAAAGTTTCATAAATGTGGTAAAATTAGTGGTTATTCACGTCCATATTGGTATTGTGTTGAGTCAGGTGGTTTTGTAGATCCATATCCAGATGAGTTTAAAGATACTGCTGAATTTGATCCTAGCTATAGTAAAATATATCCTTATCCTA
>JBDHYE010000166.1:0-4582 GCA_039811245.1 Chitinophagaceae bacterium
GGCTCCTGAACCAAAAACACAGGAAGACTGGCTACACAACCACCATATTCATCAGCATATTCATAAAGCCATACATCACCTCAATGCAGAACAAGCCTTATGCATACGCTTATTTTATTTAGAAGAAAAAACCTACAAACAAATCATAGAACAAACTAACTTTAGCTTTGAAAATGTAAAAAGCTATATCCAAAACGGCAAAAGAAATTTAAAAATTGCCTTATTAAAACTAGGGATTAACACAAGCCATGAGTAAAACTAAATACCAACATAAAAACAATGCTAGCACTCAAGACCAACACTTGGACGATAGTAATTTGTGGGAATATTTAGAGGGTAATCTTGATGCCAATGCACAAAGGGCAATGGAAGAACTGCTGCACAATGAGCAGCCCGAAGCCGAAGCTTTGGAGGGCTTACAGATGATTAGTCCTTATGAGGCTAAAAAATCAGTAGCACAACTCCAGAAAAAACTACACCAGCAAATTTTAAAAAAGAATAAAAAAGCCAGTACCCATAAAAATGTTGATTTTTGGGGTTGGATTTCGCTAATTCTTATCTTGCTCTTGATTAGTATAGGCTATTTTGTAATACGCATAAGCAGCCACTAGCCTCAAGAAGCTAAGGCATCCATTTGATTTTCTCTTCAATAGCAATATTACGCTTACCATCTTGGGCTTCTGCATCAGTATAACCTAAAAATAAAGCTCCTAGAATCTGATCTTCTGCGCTTAATTTCAGGTATTCTTTCATATCGTCTTTTAAAATACAGCCCCCTGTACTCCACAAGCTGCTAATGCCTAAAGCAGTAGCCTGCAATAATATATAACCTACAGCAGTAGCTGTAGCGGCTAGCTCTTCAACTAGGGGTATTTTAGTTTGTGGGGTTCTTTGCATAGCTACTAACACAATATGAGACACCCGATCTCCTTGTTGTTTTATTCGTGCTATTTTTTCAGGGTCAAACACTAAACCCGATTTATTATTAAGGCAGATTTGTGCATGGTTTTCACAAAAATGTTTCACCTGCTGTGGTCCATATACATAAAAACGCCAGGGCTCTGTGCGCCCGTGCGTAGGCGCCCAATCGGCTGTTTTGAGGATTTCTGTTATAATGCTATCGGGGATATGCTGCCCATTCATGGCAGTAGGTTTTATACTTCTTCTTGTACGGATAATCTCTTTTAGAGTTTCAAATGCAGTCACTTACTAAACTTTATTTTCTGCAAGATTAACCTAAAATCCAATGTTATCCTCAAAGCATATTTATAAATGATACTACTATAGTTTTTTCTAAAAAAAACTATATCAGCCTATGGTCTATTGCTACACGTACAGCGTTAGTTTTATTATTGACTTGCAATTTTCGGTACACATTTTCGATATGTTTACGTACTGTGCCTACACTAATGCATAAATTTTGTGCCAACTGATCATAGGTTAAGCCAGCTTTTAATTGTTCTAGCAATTCTATCTCTCTAGAGCTTAGTCCAAAGTCTTGCTTTGGGAGCATTGGTTCAAAGGGATTCCGTATCAAGTTCAACGCTTTCATGGCTATTATAGGCGACATTGCTGCGCCTCCTTCCAATGTTTCTAACAGCGCTTTATATATGGTTTCTTTAGGTTCTTCTTTTAGTAAATAGCCACTTGCTCCTGCCATTATCGCTTCAAAGATTTTTTCATCATCATCAAAAGTAGTAAGCACCAAAACCTTGATTTGAGGCCATTTTTGTTTTAATGCCTTAGTAGCTTCTATGCCGTTTATTAAAGGCATATCTAGATCCATCAAAATGATATCTACAGGATTTTTTTCTAATTGCTCTAAAAGCAACCTCCCATTAGGTGCTTTAATTACTATGGATAGGGCTGGATAAAAACTGAGTTTTTCAATAATCGCTTTCAAAGCCATTTGATTATCTTCTGCTATCCCTACGTGTATTTTTGCCAATGCCATAATCCTAAATTAATTTATTTGAAAACGATAAGATATCCTACACAAAAATAGAATACAGTAAGTGTTTCTACTATACGACTTTTGTCGTATTTTTTATCGTTGTATTTAATCCTTTTGAATAGGCACATGTAATAATATTTCGGTGCCCTTAGCTTTAGCAGTGTTCAATATCATGCGTCCATTTAGTGCTTCCATTCGGTATTTCATATTATCTAAGCCATAACCCATACTTTCATTGTCATGGATTTCAAAACCGATACCGTTATCCTTAATCCATAGTTCTATATCATTTAAGTCAACCTTTAAGTGCAACAGAAGTTGAGTAGCTTGTGCATGTTTTAAAGCGTTATTAATAGCCTCTTGTGCGGCTCTAAATAGATACGATACCAATTCTGCTTTTAACACCAGTTGCGGTTGCTCTATTTGAGTTTGAATTTCTAAATTAGGTACTTTATTAAAAATATCTCTAAGCTTTAAAGAGAACTCTTCAGCAGTAAGTTTTTCTTTATTAATTAACCACACCGTTTTACGCAGTTCGCGTATGGTCTCGTGGGTCAATTCTTGTATCTGTTGCGTTTTTTCATTTTTATCTTCTAGGCTTTCTACTGTGGCATTAATAAAGGTAAGATGTGCTCCAATATTATCGTGTAGCTCTCTTGAAATGCGTAAACGCTCGTTTTTCATAGCTGCTTGAGCTTCTATTTCTTTTAATTGTAGTTTATACGCCGCCTCTGCTTGCAATTTTTCCTCTTTACTTTTTTTGTTTTTATAAATAAGGTACAATGCCGCACTTAATACTAATAAAATTAAAGTAGCAGCAAGTAAGCCTAAATTTCTAATGGTTTTTTGTTTACTCAATACTTTAATTTGTTGTTCTTTACGCTCGGTATCAAACTGAATACCCAGTTCTGATATTTGTTGTGCTTTTCGTTCATTAAAAATACTATCGTGTAAGGTGCTGAATTTCTCATGATAATCTAATGCTTTTTGAAAAGCGCCTTGCTCCTTATACATACTGCTTAATTGTTTATAGCTGTGTTGTAGTAGGTCAAGAAAATTAGTCTGTTTGCCGGCTTCAATAGCTTTGTGGGTATAGCTTATGGCACTATCTAATTTTTTTTGAGTATAGTAGGCTTCGCTAATATTGATGGTAGCAATGGCAATGCCATATTGGTCATTTTTATTTTTACGAATAAATAATGCTTTTTGAAGATAGGCTATGGCTTGATCTGTTTTATTCTGTTGAGCCATAACGGTAGCGAGGTTTTCATAACTATAGGATAAGCCTATCTTTAGCAAGGAGATTCAGTACTAAGCTTTTGTTATAGTATTGATAGGCGGTGTCTAATGCGCCTTTATTTTCATATAAAATGCCTAAACGGTTATTCCCATCGGCAAGGGCTGAGGTATCTTTTAAACTTTGTGCAAGGCTGATTCCCTTTTGAATAAAATCATAAGCTAACTTTAAGTTTTTGTTTTTAGAATACACTGTACCTAGCTCATAGTGTAAGATGACCAATTCATGGCATGCTTTATTTTTTTCACCATAAGCAATCCCTTTATTTAAAGTGTTGATACTTTCTAAATGTTTACCACTTAAAAACTGCCAAGCTCCTAATAAGCGATACAACTCTAATTGAACTTTGTAATCAGGGTTCTGTTTAAGTAATGCGTCCGTATGATTCCAATAACTTAAAAAAGAATCTTGGTGCTCAGTATAGGCTTTTTGAGTTTTTTCTAAGGCTCTGTCAAGTGCAGTAGGGTCAAGCGTTTGAGCATTTAAGCCCATGTTAAAAACACAGCAATACCAAAATAAAAAAATTAAGTATTTCATAAATCTAAAAAACGTCCTTAAAAATAGAAATTAAATACTTAAAAAAAATTTCAATTTTGATTTTACAATTATACGCTACAAAATACGACATTTTACGTATTGTGAAAAGTATTGGTAGCTACTACTTTTGTTCTTGTCATAATGCTTTTGTTCTTGTCGGATAGAAAGCAGAAACGGAGCAAAAAAGTGCCGATACTCATTTAGGGAAAAATAAAAGTTGTGAGAAACTCCTAAAAAAGGCCTTACCTCTTAAAACAAAACAAAACACAATAATCAAGCCTAGTGCAGCTCCGTGCGCTAATTAAAGGCTTGATTATTATTTTTTAGGGCTCTAAAATATGTTGCTATTTACCTGCAAAAAAATTATAACTAGTAACAACTTATAGGCTTATTGAAATCATATTTGAGTTCTAATCGTTTTTTATAAAAACTTTGATAAGCAGGAGCAAAAGTGGTAGTAAATATTTTGTCTCTAGAAATTTAAATCAACTATTAAAAAGCCCTTTTACAATAATCCACAAAAAAGACCGAACACTTTCATTAAAGTATTCGGTCTTTAAACAGTATATCTTAAGCTAATTTATACGCCTAAAAGCGCTTTAAGTGGGTCTTTGCCTAATAATAAAAGCTCGGGTTGCTCCAATAGCTCTTTTACTCTTACTAAGAAACCTACAGACTCTCTACCATCAATGATACGGTGATCGTAGCTTAATGCTAAATACATCATTGGGCGGATTTCTACCTTACCATTAACGGCCATAGGGCGCTCTTGAATTTTGTGCATTCCCAATATT
>JBDHYE010000167.1:0-4540 GCA_039811245.1 Chitinophagaceae bacterium
TTCATGCTATTTACGGCACGATGCCGCAGTTCAAATTTTAAACTACATTTGAACTACTCTTACCAATATCTCAAGTAATTTTGCACTATGATTTATTCTTTTAAAGGGTTTATACCTGTTGTTCACCCCAGTGCTTTTGTTCACCCTCAAGCATGTGTTACGGGCAATGTAATCATTGGTAAAAATGTATATATAGGGCCTGGAGCGGCTTTAAGAGGCGATTGGGGCGCTATAATTATTGAAGACGGTTGTAATGTGCAAGAGAATTGTACCCTACATATGTTTCCGGGTAAAGATGTGCACCTTAAAGAGAGTGCCCATATAGGTCATGGTGCTATTATCCATGGTGGAGTTATTGGGCGCAACTGTCTAATCGGTATGAATGCCGTTATTATGGACGATGTGGAACTGGGTGATGAATGTATTGTAGGCGCATTGTCTTTTGTAAATGCAGGGAGCAAAATAGCACGAAGATCTTTACTGGTGGGCAATCCGGCTAAGATTATTAAAGAAGTAAGCGACGATATGATACTATGGAAAACTAAAGGCACACAACTCTATCAACGCTTACCAGCAGACTGTAAAGAGCATTTAATAGCTTGTGAACCCTTAAGTAGTATGCCTAAAGAGCGCCCTAAGCAAGAGAGCCTATACCAAACTTGGGAAGCCATTAAAAATAATAAATAGAAAAACCGCAAGCGCTTTAAAAGTACTTGCGGTTTTTTTAAAAATTAAAGATAACGATTAATAGTATTTATTCATTTTGATTAATGTATAAATAAAGCCGGGTAACCAAAGCAAGATATAGAGTAATAATGATATTAACCAGTCGCTACCATTCCAATCATCATTAATACCCATAGCTAACCAACCTAACCAAAAAATAGCCAAAACGATGTATAAGCCTTGAGGGATAGCACTTGAGCTTCCTACTTTTTTGTGTTGTTTTTGTGTTTGTACTTGTGCGCTTTGCTGAAGCTCATCAATTTGGATCGTTTTTAATTGCTCCATCTGAGTGGTGTTAAGGTTTTGAACCTTTTCTTGTGCTGCAATAGGGAATGCTGCTTGCGCAGTGTTTGATTTCAAAGTGGCCATACCCAATATTGCAAAGGCCATAATTAGTAGTTTTTTCATTGTCTAAATCTCTTTTTTAAGGTTAAGATTGTTGTGAGTTATAAGTACGAAAGTAGGGATTTTTTTCATTTACTTTGAAAAACATTTTTCGTATTAACAAAATCAAAAAAAGATTATCTAATCTACTGTTTAAGTATAGACTTAAACAAAAAAATGCTTCCAAAATAAAATTATTTTGGAAGCATAATTAAACGCTAAATTTCTAAGCTACACTGCAAAACTTTCACCGCAACCACAACTTCTACTGGCGTTAGGATTTGTAAAATGAAAGCCTTTGCCATTAAGTCCGTCAGAAAAATCTAAACTCGTATCGCAGAGGTAGAGATAACTTTTTAAATCGGTAACTATTTTAATGCCCTTATCTTCAAACACTTGGTCTTTAGGTTGGATTTCATTATCAAAATCTAACTTATAAGACAAGCCAGAGCAACCTCCACCTACTACTCCTACTCTTAAAAAATAAGTTTCATCAAGATTAGAGTCTTTGATCAATTGCAATACTTTTTCTTTTGCCTTATCGGTAATACTTATTGCCCCTACCTCTATTGCCATGGTTTTATATTTTTATATCCGATTTTATTCTTCAATGGGAGCTAAGCCATTTTTAGCTCTATAATCGTTAATAGCAGACTTTATAGCATCTTCTGCCAATACAGAACAATGTATTTTTACAGGAGGTAAGCTTAGCTCTTCTACGATATCCATATTATCTATTTTGCCAGCCTCATCTATTGTTTTACCTTTTAGCCACTCTGTAGCTAATGATGAAGAAGCAATAGCAGAGCCACAACCAAAGGTTTTAAACTTTGCATCTTTAATAATATGGGTTTGTTCATCTACTTCTATTTGTAAACGCATCACATCGCCACACTCTGGTGCACCTACTAAACCGGTACCTACATTTTTACTTTCTTTATCTAGTGTACCTACATTTTTAGGGTTTGTATAATGGTCAATTACTTTTTCTGAATATGCCATGATTAATTTTTATTTTATTGGTTTTTGTGTATATTTTTTAGTGGTGTGCCCAAGCTACAGTGTCTAAATCAATCCCCTCTTTGAACATTTCCCATAGCGGACTCATTTCTCTCAATTTTAAAACCGTATCTCTGATTGCATTAATGGTATAATCAATTTCGGCTTCTGTGGTAAAACGCCCTAAGCCAAAACGTAAAGAACTATGTGCCAAATCATCGCCCAAACCTAATGCTTTAAGCACATAAGAGGGCTCTAATGATGCAGAGGTACAAGCAGAACCACTAGAGAGTGCTATCTGTTTATTGAAACCCATTAATAAGCCTTCACCTTCTACATATTTAAAAGAGATATTGGCTACGTGGGGTAATCTATGTTCCAAATTACCATTAACATAGGCTTCGTCCATTTGACTTAAGGCATTTTGAAGTTTATCTCTTAAAGCGCTTAATCGTTTTGCTTCTGCATCCATTTCTAAACGGCAGAGCTCGCAAGCTTTACCAAAACCTACAATACTGGGGACATTTAATGTGCCGCTACGCATGCCTCTCTCGTGACCGCCACCGTCCATCTGGGCAGTAACTTTTACGCGTGGGTTTTTTCTACGTACATATAAAGCACCTACTCCTTTCGGGCCGTACATTTTATGTGCACTAAAAGCCATTAAATCGATACCATCGGCTATTACATCTACGGGTATTTTACCTACTGCCTGAGTGGCATCTGTAAAGAATAAAATATTGTGTTTTTTAGCTATTGCGGCAATCTCTTTAATGGGTTGGATAACTCCTATTTCATTATTGCCATACATAATAGCGATTAAAATAGTTTGCGGTGTGATGGTTTTTTCTAGAAGCTCCAAATCAATCAAACCATCGGGTTTTACATCAAGGTAGCTTACTTTACCTCCATTTTTTTCAATATGTTTACAAGTATCCAATACTGCTTTATGTTCTGTGGTACAAGTAATAATATGATTGCCTTTGCTGGCGTACATTTCAAAAACACCTTTTAAAGCTAGGTTATCGGCTTCTGTAGCACCTGAGGTAAAAATGATCTCTTTAGGGTCGCAATTAATTAATTGGGCTACTTGCTCTCTGGCATAATCTACGGCTTCTTCTGCTACCCAGCCAAACGAGTGATTTCTGCTGGCTGCATTTCCAAATTTTTGGGTAAAATAAGGGAGCATCGCTTCAAGCACTCTGGGATCCATTGGGGTGGTCGCATTATTATCTAAATATATAGGGAAATTAATGTCCATTTTTTGATTCTTGTTTTTCTGTTTTTTTACTTTATTTCTGACTACAAAGGTAGTATTATTAATCTATATCTATTAGTTAAAGCTATTTCAACATATTATAGTACTATTTTCAAAAGCTATTATTTTTGCATTATGAAAAAAATAGAACATATCGGTATTGCGGTATCACATTTGCAAGAGGCTATAGCACTTTATGAGCAACTATTACAAAGCCCTTGTTATAAAACAGAGCATGTTGCATCTGAAAAAGTGTCCACGGCTTTTTTCCAAGTTGGAGATTCAAAAATTGAATTATTAGAGGCTAGTGACCCCGATAGTCCAATAGCCAAATTTATTGCAAAAAAAGGGCAAGGCATACATCATATTGCTTATGAAGTAGAAGATATAAATGTTGAGATGAAACGCTTACAGGCTTTAGGTTTTGAATTATTAAATGAAAGCCCCAAAAGAGGGGCTGATAATAAGTGGGTGTGTTTTTTACACCCTAAAAGCAGTAATGGAGTACTCGTAGAACTTTGTCAGGAAATAGAATAAAGCTCCATTAAGCATCTGTAAGGGGATTAAACTCTACCAATTTACCGTTTTCTATTTTAATAATACGTCTTGGATATTTTCTTAAAATAGCATAATCGTGTGTTGCCATTATCATACCCGTGTTATAATCTTTACAGATATTAAATAAGAGTTGCATAATTTCTTCTGTAGTGTCGGGATCTAAGTTTCCAGTGGGCTCATCGGCAATGATAAGCTTTGGATTGTTTAGCAATGCCCTTGCGATATCTACTCTTTGTTGCTCGCCGCCCGACATTTCATGCGGCATTTTAAATCCTTTACCTTTAAGTCCAACCTTAGCCAGTACCGATTCAATTTTCTCTTGCATGAGTTTTTTATCTTCCCAACCTGTGGATCTTAATACAAACTCTAAATTATTATATACATTTCTGTCGCTCAATAGTCTAAAATCTTGGAATACAATACCTAGATTTCTTCTTAATAGAGGAACTGTCTTCCAGGTTAAATCTTTAAGGTTAAAACCAGCCACACTTCCTTCGCCTTCTTTTAAGTACAAATCGCCATAAAGGGTTTTCAAAAGACTGGACTTACCGGTGCCTGTTTTACCAATTAAATATACTAATTCTCCTTTTTCAACACTTACATTTACATCAGAGA
>JBDHYE010000168.1:0-4528 GCA_039811245.1 Chitinophagaceae bacterium
GCAGAGGCTATTGAAGCCCTATTCCCAGGTACAAAATTTGGAATTGGTCCGGCTATTGAAACCGGGTTTTATTATGATCTAGATTTAGGAGATAGAACTATAGGTGAAGAAGACTTGGCCTTAATTGAAAAAAAGATGAAAGAGCTAGCTGCTCAAAAAAGCGTTTTTAAACGTAGTGCCATCTCTAAAAGCGAAGCCATAGCCTATTTTACCAAAAAAAATGACCCTTATAAAATAGAATTGCTACAAGACCTTGAAGACGGCAAAATCACTTTTTATCAACAAGGCGCTTTTACCGACCTCTGTAGAGGGCCGCATATCCCCAATACTGGATTTATCAAAGCGGTAAAACTTACAAATATAGCAGGAGCCTATTGGCGAGGCAATGAAAAAAACAAAATGCTCACCCGTATTTACGGTGTAAGCTATCCTAGTCAAAAAGAACTAGAAGCTTATTTGCTTTTATTAGAAGAGGCTAAAAAAAGAGACCATAGAAAAATTGGTAAAGAGTTAGAGCTATTTACATTTTCAGAAAAAGTAGGTGCAGGATTACCCATGTGGCTCCCAAAAGGGACTATGCTGCGCCAAAGGTTACAAGACTTTTTACAAAAAGCACAAATCGAAAGTGGCTACCTACCTGTAATTACACCCCATATTGGTAATATTAACCTCTATAAAACATCAGGGCACTATGAGAAATATGGTAAAGACAGCTTCCAATCTATTAAGACGCCACACGAAGGTGAAGAGTTTTTCTTAAAACCTATGAACTGTCCGCACCATTGTGAAATATTCAAATCTTCACCAAGAAGTTATAAAGAGCTACCACTACGCTTAGCAGAGTTTGGTACTGTGTATCGTTATGAGCAGAGTGGTGAGCTGCACGGACTTACACGTGTAAGAGGCTTTACACAAGACGATGCTCACTTATTTTGCCGTCCAGAACAAGTGTTAGAAGAGTTTAAAAAAGTAATTGATCTAGTAATGTACGTTTTCAAAACATTGAGCTTTGAAAACTATACAGCGCAAATCTCTTTAAGAGATCAAGAAGACCGTTCTAAATATATAGGCTCTGATGAGAATTGGAATATAGCCGAGCAAGCCATAATACAAGCAGCGCAAGAAAAAGGACTTAAAACCGTAATAGAATATGGCGAAGCAGCATTCTATGGTCCTAAATTAGATTTTATGGTCAAAGATGCTTTAGGACGTAGCTGGCAATTAGGTACAATCCAAGTAGATTATAACCTGCCTGAACGTTTTGAATTAGAATATATTGACGCTGATAACAGTAAAAAACGCCCGGTGATGATTCATAGAGCGCCTTTTGGCTCTATGGAGCGCTTTGTAGCCGTATTGATAGAACACTGTGCGGGTAAATTCCCGCTCTGGTTAGCTCCAGAACAAGTTAAGATTCTAGCCATCAGCGATAAATTTTTAGACTATGCTGAACAAGTGCTTGCTCAGCTTAAGCTAGCCGATATCAGAGCTTCTATTGACGATAGAAACGAGAAAATTGGTAAGAAGATTAGAGATGCTGAGATGATGAAAATACCACTAATGCTTATACTTGGAGAGCAAGAAGCACAACAAGGCAAAGTAGCTCTTAGGGTACAATCTGAAGGAGATAAAGGCAGTATGCCGTTAGACGAATTTATCCAATACGTTAAAAGCAATGTAACAGCACAAATGTCTGGTTCAAAAAATTAAAGGCTAAAAAAATACTTTCATACTATAAATGTGTATTTTTGAGCCATCATTTTTTCATATAAAAATAATAAATGCAGAAAAAGCCAAAAGCAAAGGTACCTTATAAACCTAGAGTTGTACAAAATGAACACCGTTTAAACAACGAAATAACAGCTCCTGAAATTCGCTTAATTAGAGATGGGCAAGAACCCATTGTATGCAGTGTGGCAGAAGCATTGGTATGGGCAGAAGAACAAGAGGTGGATTTAGTAGAAATATCGCCAAACGCTGCACCTCCTGTGTGCCGCTTGATAGACTATAAAAAGTTTTTGTACGAAAAAAAGAAAAAAGAAAAAGAACAAAAAGCTAAAGCTAAACAGTCTGAAATAAAAGAAATACGCTTTACTCCCAATACCGACGAGCACGACTTTGATTTTAAATCTAAGCACGCCTTAAAATTTTTACAAGAAGGCGATAAAGTAAAATGCTATGTACAGTTTAAAGGACGTGCTATTATGTTTCAAGAGCGTGGTGAATTACTCTTATTAAAATTTGCCGAACGCCTAGCCGATTATGGCGCCCTTGAAAGTATGCCTAAAATGGAAGGACGTAGAATGATTGCTATCTTTACCCCTAAGAAGAAAAAATAAACGATACTTTTGATTGTTTAAAACTCCTTTTCAAAATTTTGGAAAGGAGTTTTCTTTATAAATAAACCTGACCACTTCTCAATAGTTATAATTTATTTTTATAAAAAAACAAACAAAATACGAACTTTATATAGTGAAATTTCATACATTTGCAAAAATTAAACATCTTATGAAAAAACAAATTTTAGTAGCAGGCTTAGCTCTTGTAAGCCTTGTAAGCTTTAACGCTTGTAAAAAAGATAAAAAAGACGATAAAAAAAGTGCTAGCATCGTAGGCACTTGGCAGTCTAAAACCATTTACAGTAAAGAAGTTAAAAATGGTACAACAACATCTGAAGGTACTGAAAACTATACCGACTTTTTAGCTACCTTTAATAGCGATGGTACCTTTACATCGAAAGATTTGTCTGACTCTAGCGACAATACAAGTGGTACATATACCTATAGTGGCACTCAACTAATTACGAAAAGCACAGATGGTGATATTGATACTTCCAACGTAACTGTATCAGAAACAGAACTGATAATGACTGAATCCGATTCTTATACTAGTGGTTCTGATAAATATGATTATACTTACAAACTAACTTTTGGTAGAAAATAACATTATACTTACTCTTAACTAAAATACTAAAAAAACCATCAGCATACTGATGGTTTTTTTAGTATGATTTATATGCTTCTTAAATATTTTTTACCAATAAAAAATGAAAATGGCTTAAAATCCTTATTAACTTCGTAAAGATTATGTCGTTAAAAAAAGTATATCCATTAATTATATTTCTAATCACCTTTTCGGTATTAGGAATATTATATATCCAGATGTCTTGGATAAAAAATGCCCTTTATGTTAAACAAGAAGAGTACCTAGCAGACTTAGGCAAAACCTTAGAAACAGTTAAAGTAAATGCTTATAGAACCTTTATAAATGCAGAAGGTTTTAATCCCGACCAGCTTGACGATATAAGTAAAGATTTCTTATTAAGTACAAAATTCACAGCAAGAAGATTATCGCCCGATGAGATGAATATGATTATCGAGCATGCCATGAAACAACATGGCATAAAACAACCTTTTGAATTTAGCATCACCAATCTGTACAATTACCCGATATGTGCCAGTAAGGGTTTTCATGCCAATATGTATGTTGAGAGTATAAGTATCCGTATAAGCCCTAATAACAGTTTAAATGCAGAGACATTTTACCTTTTTGTAAAAGAGCCCAAAAACTATTTGATGCGCCAGATGGCCTTAATGATTAGTGCATCAATACTCTTTACTATTATCATCATTTCTGCATTTGCGCTAACGATAAGAACGATGTTAAGACAGAAAAACATCTCTGAAATCAAGTCGGATTTTATCAATAATATGACCCATGAACTCAAAACCCCTTTAGCTACTATATCGCTGGCAGTAGATGCGCTGAATAATGAAAAAGTAATCCATGAACCCGATAAGATACGCTACTACAGCGGTATGATTAAAGAAGAAAACAAACGCATGCATAAGCAAGTAGAAACCATACTACAAGCCGCCAAGCTGGATAAGCAAGAAGATTTAAAACTTCAAATTCAGGCTATGGATGCTCATGCCATAATTCAAAAAGTAGCTAAAAACTTATCCTTACAAATTCAAGAAAAACAAGGTCAATTAGAGCTGCTGTTAGAAGCAGATAAAAGTATTGTAGATGTAGATGATGTACATTTTTCTAACATTATATTTAATCTATTAGACAATGCTATTAAGTATTCAAAAGAAAATCTATTGATCCAAATAAAAACACAAGTACATAATGGCATGCTCTCTATACAGGTTAAAGATAATGGCATTGGTATGAGTAGAGAGACCGCACACAGAGCATTTGAAAAATTTTATAGAGCGCATACCGGCAATATTCATAATGTAAAAGGTTTTGGACTTGGCTTAAGTTATGTCAAAACAATGGTTGAAGCGATGAGTGGATATATCAAACTCGATTCTACACTTGGTAAAGGGAGCACCTTTACCCTACATTTACCTTTATCAAAAAAATAAAAAAATAGTGGCACACATTGTGGAATAATTAAAAACCATAGTCTAGAATAGTAATACCAAAAAGCTTCAAACGCTTGAATACAACAACCTTAAAAAATTATAGCGATGAACAGCTTATTGCACTTTTTCAAAAGAGCAATGACAATGACTGT
>JBDHYE010000169.1:0-4499 GCA_039811245.1 Chitinophagaceae bacterium
GAGGTTTTTTGGAGCTCGTAATGTGAGGGGGTAGCACTAACAAAGATGCATTGATTGATTTGCTCTTCAAATTCGTTAAAATTTAAGGGTCTATTATCAAGGGCGGAGGGCAGTCTAAAACCATATTGTACCAAGTTCATTTTGCGGGAGCGGTCGCCGCCGTACATACCGCTAATTTGGGGTATGGTCACGTGGCTCTCGTCTATGAGTAATAAAAAATCTTTTGGAAAATAATCGAGCACCAATTTACCTTGTTGGGTAAAATAATTTACTTGTGCTTGGGTTTCGTCTTGTATCTCGTGAATGATGTCTGCCATCAGATCTTTAGGAGCAATGTAGAGGTTGGCCGGAAAAACGGCGGCATGGTCAAGGTTTAAAATGCGCTTGCCGCTTTCTACTTCAAAGCTTTCAATAGTCTCAATCGTATCGCCAAAGAAGGTGATGCGGTATGCGAAATCGAGGTAAGGCAAGTTAATATCAACGGTATCGCCTTTGACCCTAAAGGTACCACGGGTAAAGTCCACCTGACTACGCATGTATTGCGCGTGGACTAAAGCAAATAAAAAGGTATTGCGCCCAATATCTTGACCGGTATGAATACGGATAATACTGTTTTCGTATTCGGTAGGATTACCCATACCATAGATGCACGATACAGAAGCCACTACTACGATATCCCTTCTACCACTTAGCAAACTGGAAGTGGCTCTAAGTCTGAGTTTTTCGAGTTCTTCATTAATAGAGAGGTCTTTTTCGATATAGACATTCTTAGTAGGCAGGTAAGCCTCTGGCTGATAATAATCGTAATAAGACACGAAGTATTCTACAGCATTGTCTGGAAAAAAATGTTTAAACTCTCCATAGAGCTGCGCTACTAGTGTTTTGTTGTGTGTAAGTACTAAAGTAGGTTTTTGTACTTGAGCAATTACATTAGCCATGGTAAACGTTTTACCTGAACCGGTAACACCTAGTAGTGTTTGGTAGCGCTCGGCATCGTGAATCCCTTTGACCAACAGAGCTATTGCTTGGGGTTGGTCTCCGGCGGCTTGATAATCGCTTTTGAGTACAAAATCCATAGTATCTTTTAAGTTTTACTGTTTCCAGCCTTTTTGTAAAATCCACTCGGCTATTTGTACAGCATTAGTAGCAGCACCTTTGCGGAGGTTATCGGCTACGATCCAACAGTTGAGTGTTTTTTCTTGGCTTTCATCACGGCGGATTCTACCTACAAAAACATCATTTTTATGTTGTGCCATTAAAGGCATAGGATAGTGTTTCTGTGCTGGATCATCTTGTACTACCAGCCCTTGAGCAGCAGCCATGATACTGCGAACTTGGTCTAAATCAAATTCATTTTCAAATTCAATATTGACACTTTCGCTATGTCCACCCATTACAGGTACTCTTACGCAAGTAGCCGTTACTTTTACGCTGTCGTCTTCCATAATTTTACAGGTCTCGCGCACCATTTTCATTTCTTCTTTAGTGTAAGCATTCTCCATAAAAACATCAATTTGAGGAATCAGATTGAGGTCTATGGGGTAAGGGTACACTTCGGGTGGCTGATGGTGGCTGCGCTGATTAAACATTTCTTCTACCGCTTTTTGACCGGTACCGGTAACCGATTGGTAAGTACTTACTACCACGCGTTTAATTTTATACACCTCGTGTAAGGGTTTGAGCACCATAACCAACTGAATCGTTGAACAATTAGGATTGGCAATAATAAAATCATTGGGGCTTAAGCTATTGCCATTCACCTCGGGGACGATTAACTTTTTAGTACTGTCCATGCGCCAAGCTGAGGAATTATCAATCACATAAGTACCAGCAGCAGCAAAAAAAGGCGCTAACTCTAATGAGGGGCCTGAACCTGCAGAAAACAATGCTATATCTGGCTTATGAGCAATAGCCTCTTGGGCTGAAAGTATAGGATAATCTTGACCTTTAAAGTGGATTAATTTACCTATAGATTTTTCTGAAGCCACGGGGTAAAGTGTAGTGATAGGAAAATTGCGTTCTTCCAAAATTTGTAACATTGTTTGCCCCACTAAGCCAGTGGCGCCAATAAGTGCGATTCTCATTTATAAAATTTCTAATTCTTAATCTAAACCTGCAAAATTAAAGATTTATCGTTTAGCCTTTTGAAGAAACTGAAACAAATATGAAAAAGCATCTCGATATATAAAACAGCGATATAAAGGCAATTTTTAGCGTTAAATTTTAATTTTTCACAAAAAATTAATACCTTACAACTTCAATTTAACCTTACTCTATTGTTTTAAAAAAAATTTATTTCATGAAAAAGAATTTATTTTTATTACCCATACTTAGTTTATGCCTAAGTATAGCCCCCAATCTAAGCCTTGGGCAGATGGTGGGTTCTGATATTTTTATAAAAGGCGACTATGTTGAAATCGGTGTAGGCTCAGGAGGCTGGTATGGTACAGGTGGTAATGCTCCAACGGGCTATCATCCACGTACTCCGGGACCAACCTTGGGTTTTGTGGCAGATCCAGATAAAGATGGCTGGACAGTAGGTTACCCTAACTATTGTGGAGATTATTTTGTTCCGGGTTATCCACAAGAAGGTTGGGATATCCAAGTGGGTAAAGACTGGGCTCAAGCATGGCTGGGTACTGGCATTGTAGGCGGTATAACCGGTTCTAATATATCTTACACCTCATCTGGTAGCGATTTTAAAGCGGTATGGCTAGGTTCTTATAAGGGTATAGCCATTAGACAAACGACGATACTTAAAAAAGATAAAGTTTATTTCTTAATAAAAGTTACACTTAAAAATACTACCTCTGCCGATATTGACGATATCTACTATGACCGCACATTAGACCCCGACAATGCCTCAACAATGTATCCTGGTGGAGTACCCGGCGTAGTCACTAGTCCTGGTGCTGTAACCGTTAATACCATCGAGTATAAAATTCCTAATCCTCAAAACAAATCATTAGTGTCGGCAGTAGCCAATCTTACGGTACAAAAAGATTTAGGTGGTGGCTTATTAGATACTGTAGATTATCCTGTATATCTGGGTATTGGCTCAAAAGATTGTAGAGCTAAACCTTATATTTTATCATCAGGCTTAACTCCTGTAGTTACTAAAGACTCTTTAAACCGTTTATACAATGGTGATAAATCCCTATCGCATTTATATGATGAAGGCGAAACCAATACTACCGATGTAGCTACTGGTTTGATATTTAAAATAGATAAGTTAAAACCCGGCGATAGTACTAGTTTCTTTATGGCCTATGTGCTTAGCACTGCCGATTTAGACTCAGCATTTGCAGACATGGCTCCGGTTTTCTCTTACGATGGTAAAAATTATCAATCGGGCGATACTGTAAAATTATGTAGAGAAGCCACTGCTCCCGATGAGCGTAAGAATTTAGACATCATAGGAGGCGATGAATATACTTGGTCTTGGGATGCTCGCCCCGGATTAGAAAATTCTACTGGTGTTGATAACAGTATTTTACTTACCAATACGCCTACTACCTATATAGCCAGACCATCTGAGGCTTTTGGCTGTTTAGACTCTATGCGCATTACTATATTACCCTATATTAATCCAGCTCCACCTGCCGTTGTCAGTCCGGTAATTTATTGTAGAAACGATGCTGCTACTGCGCTTAAAGCTACTGCAATGCCCGGTGCTACGCTTTTATTTTACACTACAGCTAGTGGAGGTGTACCTACTACATCTGTAGTACCAAGCACCAGTACAGCAGGCACAGTAACGTATTATGTTTCTCAAAAGAATGGCATTTGCGAAAGTGCACGAGTGCCTTTGAAAGTCATAGTAAACCCAAGTACCAATATCGACTCTGTAACATTTGGTAATCCTACAACTTGCCTTGGCGATGAGGGCTGGATACGCTTAAAAGCAGACTCTGCCTTGAATGATTATACTGTAGAATATGATTTTAATGGTAGCCCTGCGACTCCTGTAGTCATTAAAACAGACATCAATGGCTATTTAAAAATTACAGGTTTGGTAGAAGGCACTTATAGCAATATTGTATTAACAAATAAATTTGGTTGTAAGAGCTCTCCCTACTATGGTCCTATCAAGCTCATGGGACCTCGTTTACCTAAACCAAAGTCAACCAATAACGGCCCGATATGTGTAGGCGATAGTGTTAAACTAAGTGTAGTATTAGTAGATGGCACTACTTATACTTGGAAAGGTCCAGGTGGTTTTAATAGCACTAGCAATCAACCAGGATTTATAGCTAAAGAAACATCTGGAGGTATCTATACTGTAGTAGCTCATGATGCCTTTGGTTGTTTTTCAGACCCCGATTCTACATTGCTTGTGATTAAACCTTTACCACTTGACCCTAAAGTGAAAAATATTGAAGTGTGTACTGACGATCTTATTATGATGGATATTATTTCAGACGCTAGTACAAGCTATACTTGGATAAGCCAAACAGATGGCTATACCGCTTCTGGAGTAAGCTTACGTAGAAATAATG
>JBDHYE010000170.1:0-4480 GCA_039811245.1 Chitinophagaceae bacterium
ACTCAAAACTCAATCCTAACCAAGGGGGTATCATGGAAATTCGAGATACAAAACCAAATTACAAAATTCAACAGCATAGTCTGTTCCCCCTTTTTGAATTGCTCCTGCAACGTTTTGCAATAACACATTTTGCATTTTTGTTGTAATGCTATCTCCCAACAATTGAAATGTTGTTTTTTCTTCTTCGGAAAATGTCTTCTGTTGGTTACTAGTGCATGACGACAGTACAACGATTGCAATCAAAGTAATAATACTATTTAATTTCCTCATAAATTATTTCTTCTATTTCTTCGTTTTTTTGATTACGTTTAGGAGCAACGGTATTGCACCTCGAAGCGCCGCAACAACCTATATTCATCAAAGGCATTAAAGAAAATAATCCGCCTAATACAACAAACGACCATTCTCTTGTTTGAACTCCTTGCATAATAATTATAATGCCTAATGCCAATCGTAGCACTCGCATTAAATCCCAATTTTTAAAATACGCTTTCATTGTTAATTCATTTTTCCGACGGCACAACTCACATACGATTTTGCTTTTTTCAACAGGTCATTATTTCCTTTTTCGGGATAACCCAATTTTGAAAGTGCCTGTACCAAAGCTGATCGTTCCGCCATACCATCAATGGTAATTGTTTCAGTGTCTTTGTCAATGCTTACATTTTGCACACCGTCTATTTTCATCAAAGCGGTTTTGATACTGTTTATACAGCCTCCGCATTTGATATTTTCTACTGTTATACTTTGTGTCACTATTTTTTCTTTTTAGAAGTGTTAATACCAAATGGTAAATACAATGGGCAAAAACTAATAAATGAAGTCAGCACAAACACAATTGCCAAAATGCCCAACACGGCTGCCAATGTTCCTGAAATGGCATTTGTGAAATACAAAACACCAATTACAGCCGCAATTAAAATGCGGATTGCTTTGTCTGCTGTTCCCATATTTTGTTTCATCTTTATTGTTTTTTTTTCAGGTTAATAAATACTTCCGTTTTTGCTCTTGGTGGAATACTATTGTAACATTCGTCCATTGTTTTAATGGTAAAATGCGGTTCAAAAATGGGCTTGTATTCACAAGGGCAACCACCAAAAGGAGGAAAAGGCTGATTGAATTGTTTATCAAACAGAACCCCAATTATTTTACCATTTTCGTTAAGTATTGAAGCGGTTTTTTCTGCATACTCTTTTCGTTTGTTAGGTGGTATAGCACAAAAAAAAGTTTGCTCAATGATTAAGTCGTACTTGCCCTGATGATTGAAAAAATCTTCACACAAAACCTTTACTTGTGGTTTGTCGGCAAACCTATCTCTTAATGCATCAACGGCTTTGGGTGCAATATCTATCAATGTTATATTGTTAAAGCCATTGGCAATTAAAAATTCTGCTTCATAAGCATTACCACACCCTGGTATAAGAATAGCTGCATTTTTGTTGGTGTATTGTTTCATATACTCTTTAATGGCAGGTGAGGCTTGTCCCATATCCCAACCTGTTTCATTCTTCTGCCAACGCTCGTTCCAATAATTTTGGTCAAGAGGGTTTTCGCATTGCGTTACACAACATTGCAAGTCTTTTTCTTCTTTACTCATTTATTGTCTGATTTACATTTTGCCAGGTTCCACCATTAATAACATTTTTGAACCCATTTTGTTCCAAAATGTTTTTTGCCTGACTACTACGGCTACCGCTTCTGCAAAAAACTACGATGCTTTTCTTGCTTTTGAATTTGGATAATTGGCTTGGTACTTTGTCTAAAGGAATGTTTACCGCACCTTTAACACTACCTGCCGAAAATTCGGCAGGTGTGCGAACATCTACTAAAAATGCGCCATTTTTTATGGCTTCTTTTAATTGGTTGTTGTCTGTTGATGCAAACATATTTTTGAAAATCCCAAACATCATTATTCCTATTACTATGGAGAATATTAACCTAAAATTTTGCTTTGACATACATAATCTGTTTTAGGTACATTAGTTTTGGCAATGGCATTGAAACCTCCTTCTACTTCGGTAAAGTTTCTATAACCTCTAGCTTGCATAATGCTCGCTGCAACCATACTGCGATAACCACCTGCACAATGCAAGTAAAAATGTTCTTGTGGATTGATATCTTTAACCCAATCGTTGATATATGCCAAAGGTTTGCTGTATGCTTCCTCAATGTGTTCAGCTGCATACTCGCTTTCTTTGCGAACATCAATAATTTTACTTTCACCAATTTTTACTTCAGATGCAAATTGTTCAGGAGTGATTCGGTTTACGGTATCTGTTTCTTTACCTGAGTTTTTCCAAGTTTCAAATCCGCCTGACAGATGTCCTAATACATTATCAAACCCCACACGACTCAAACGTGTAACAGCTTCTTCTTCCTTACCCAAATCTGTAACTAACAAAATCGGTTGTTTTACATCCACAATCATAGCACCCACCCAAGGGGCAAAATCACCATTCAGACCAATGTTTACCGATTGTGGAATAAAGCTTTTGCTAAAAACCTTATCGCTTCTTGTATCCAAGATTAATGCTCCTGTGGTTTCAACTGCTGTTTCAAATTCTTCTGCCGAAAGAGATTTCATTCCTTGTGTAAGTACTTCGTCAAAGCTGTTGTATCCTTTTTTGTTCATGGCCACGTTCATTCCGAAATAAGCAGGTGGCGGAAGTAATCCGTCTGTAACGGCTTTAACAAATGCTTCTTTATTGGGTTGGTTCAAGGCATAATTCATTTTCTTTTGGTTGCCCAAACTGTCCACAGTTCATCATATTTTTTCCGCAAGCCGAACCCGCACCGTGTGCTGGATAAACTGTAATATCATCTGCTAAGGGTAATATTTTATTGTAAAGGCTTTCATAAAGCAATCCTGCTAATTCTTCCTGTGTCATATTGGCTGCTTTCTGTGCTAAATCAGGACGACCAACATCACCTAAGAAAAGTGTATCTCCACTGAACAAAGCTGTTTCTTTTCCGTTTTCGCCTATCAGCAAAAAGCAAGAACTTTCTAAGGTGTGTCCGGGTGTATGCAACACTTTAATTTTTACATTACCTAATTCAAATACCTGATTGTCTTCTGCAACAATGGCTTCAAATTCAGGTTTTGCAGTTGCTCCGTAAACAATTGGTGCGCCCGTTTTTTTACTTAAATCAATATGACCGCTTACAAAATCAGCATGAAAATGTGTTTCAAAAATGTATTTGAGTTTCACTCCATCTTTTTCCAAACGATCAATGTATGGTTGTGTTTCACGCAATGGGTCAATAATGGCAGCCTCGCCATTAGAAGTGATGTAATATGCACCTTGTGCCAAACACCCTGTATAAATTTGTTCTACTTTCATTATTTGATTTTTTTATTGTTTATGAATTTGATAATGCAAAAATGCAATGTTGTTTTTTTCTGTACAGCTACTTTGGTTACACAAGTAATAAATTATTTCAAAACTATTTCTTTGATGATGATGTAAATACCCATAACCAATACAAACCAACCAAAAGCTGGTTTAAGCTTTTTGCCATCAATCATTGAAGAAAGATAGCTACCTATTAATATGCCCAAAACAGCAATAAAAGCTATACTTAATAAGAAACTCCACTGAATTGAAATATGAGATAGTGAGAACAAAAAACCAAATAAAGAATTTATTGAAATGATTATCAAAGATGTGCCTACTGCTGTTTTCATTGGCAGTTTCAGTATATTTACTAGTGCAGGAATAATTAAAAAACCGCCGCCAGCACCTATCAAGCCAGTAACAATACCTACTAAAGCTCCATGTATAAAAATAAAAGGATTGTTGATTTGTTGTTTTTGAAGTGTTTCATCAGGCGTTTGTTTGTTCTTTTTTATCATACTGTATGAAGCGAATATCATCAGTACGGCAAAAAGCAACATCAATAATATACTTTTGGTAACAGTAAAATTTCCGATGCTGAAAATTTCCTTTGGGATTGCTGGAACTATGTAAGCCCTTGTAAGAAAAACGGCAACAATAGATGGTATGCCAAAAACAATAGCTGTTCTGATATTAACCAATCCTTTTTTGAAATAAGATAAAGAGCCGACAACACTTGTTGTGCCAACAATAAAAAGTGAATAAGTGGTAGCTAAAACTGCGTCCACACTAAACAAATAAACTAAAACAGGAACAGTAAGAATACTACCACCACCACCGATTAGACCTAATGAAATTCCTATTAATATTGACGCTAAATAACCTGCTATATCCATTGATTTTTGAAATTGGTGCCGCAAAATTGCATCAACTCAAAAAACTATACCGTTACTTAAGTCACACAAGTACGATTTTGTTTCGCCCTAATTTAACTTTGCCATCATCTTCTAATTGCTTTAACAATCGGGAAACAACCACCCTTGCCGTGCCTAATTCGTTGGCTAATTGTTCGTGAGTTATATTTAGCGTTTTATTTCCGGTGAGATCTTGTTTTTTGTATAATAAGTTCAATAAGCGTTCATCAA
>JBDHYE010000171.1:0-4471 GCA_039811245.1 Chitinophagaceae bacterium
TAAAAGGTTTTGAGCTAATTCTAGTCGGTCATCTTCACAAAGTGAATTCCCAATCTCTGCACCTTGTGCTTTTAAAAAAGTATATGCCATACCGCCACCAATAATAATATCGCTGGCTTGGTTCAGTAAGTTTTCAATGATTAAAATTTTATCAGACACTTTTGCCCCTCCTATGATTGCCGTAAAAGGTTTTTGTGATTGATGTAATACTTTTTCAGCCGATTTTACTTCTGCTTCCATCAATAGACCAAACATTTTATTTTCTTTAGAAAAATATTGCGCGATAACAGCAGTAGAGGCGTGAGCTCTATGAGCAGTACCAAAGGCATCGTTGACATATACATCGCCATAAGAAGCCAGGGTTTTTGCAAAATCAGGATTTCCTTTTTCTTCTTCTTTGTAGTAACGTAGGTTTTCTAACAATAATACTTGACCAGCTTGAAGTGCATTTACAGCATCTAAAGTAGCAGCACCCAATGCATCTTGAGCAAAGCTCACGGGCTGTCCCAATAGGCTACTTAAATGCTTAACGATTCTACTTAATGAAAAATCGGCAAGGCTGAGTTCGGGCTTTTTCTCCATATCTTTTATAGGGCGGCCCCAGTGGCTCATTAAAATAACACTACCCCCATCAGCCAACACTTTCTGTATAGTAGGGAGTGCTGCTTTAATACGAGTATCGTCTGTAATGATGTTATTTTTTATGGGTACATTAAAATCTACGCGTATTAATGCTTTACGATTTTTAAAATTAAATTGTGCAAATTTTGACATGAGTTATACTATTTATGTATTTAAAATTTTGTGCAAAGGTAAAGGGCTTTCTTTTAAATTTAAAACCAGTTTCTCGAAATTAAGAAACTGGTTTTAGAGTATAATTGTTGGCTGATTTTTATGCAGATAATGCTTCTACATTTTCTTGGTTTAAGATACTTACGGTGCCAGTTTCTACGCAATACAATGCAGGTATGAGTAGTAGTTTTTTATCATTGACCATTTGAGCAATGATATTGCTTTGGTCTTTGATTTCTTGTAAGCATAGTTTTACATTTTCTACAGCTACTGCTTCAACCAATTTTTTATCTTTACTATCTCTTTTTTCAAAATGGCAAGATTGTTTTTCTACAGCAGGTTCAATTTTTTTCAGTAATTGGGTAAGGTAGCCCATTTCTACTTGGTCTATCGCACCTTTTATGGCTCCACAATTGGTATGCCCCAAGACCATAATAAGTTTAACGCCTGATAATGCTGCTGCAAATTCTAAAGAGCCGAGTACATTATCCGATATGACATTACCAGCAAGGCGTACGCTAAATACATCGCCAATACCTTGGTCGAAAATAATTTCTACTGGAGCTCTAGAATCTATACAGCTTACAATGGCTGCAAATGGTTTTTGAGTGCTGCCTGTCTCTTGCACTCTGCTTAGAAAATTCTTGTTGATACTTATACCATTGGTGAAACGTACATTCCCTTCTAACAGAATATCTAGTGCTTCTTGAGGACTTAAATTTTCAAGATCGTTATTATATTTTTTTAACATGGTTTGAAATATTTTTTATGAATGGTTATGCTTGTAATTATTTGTTTTGTTGTAGTTCTTTCAGGAGTTTATCATGCTTTCCTGCCCATTTTTTAAGGGGTTCTTGTGGGTTTAACTGATTCATTTCCACAAATACTTTTGAACTGTTTGGAATTTGATATTCATTCTTAAAACCGATCAAGTTTACTTTAATATTTTTAAGAGGTGCTTTGATGAGGTAAAACTCTTTGATCTCTTCTAGTACATCATAATCTATATACTCTGAAGCGCTTGCATCTATTACAATGTTGGCATTTTCAGGGAAACTTGATAATGTTTTTTTGATACTTCCCTTATTAAGAAAAGATACTTCTTGGGCTAACTCTAAGCGTATCAAATCTTGATCTTTAGATTGCACTCTTTTATAAAAATAGGGGATTCTCATATTGGCTCTTAATAGATAGAATATGGAGATGAGCATACCCAGTCCAACCCCTTTTAATAAACCTAAAAAGGGTAGTGCTACAGCTATAGCGGTTACTAAAAATGGAATAAACTCAGTGCGTCCTACTTTATACATGTGCTTGAATTTGGCTGGGTTGGCTAGCTTGTAACCTGTGAAAATCAGTATGGCCGCTAGGGTTGATTTAGGTATTAAGTTAATCACCATTGGGATACTGGCTACACAGATAAAGAGTAAACTGCCATGAATTATAGTAGAAAGCCTAGTTTTAGCTCCAGCATTAAGATTGGCACTAGAGCGTACTATAACCGATGTAATAGGTAAACCTCCAATAAGACCACTTAGGGTATTACCAATGCCTTGAGCTACAAGCTCTCTATTACCCGATGTATTTCTTTTTTCGGGGTCTAGTTTATCAGTAGCCTCAATACAGAGTAAGGTTTCAATAGATGCCACTACTGCAATGATAAATCCATACTGCCATATTTTAGGGTTTAAAAATCCACTAAAATCAGGAAATTGAAATTGTGAAAAAAAGTCTTTAGCCGTTTCAGGTATTTCTAATTGTACAAGATAATCACTACTTAAATGTACTTCTTGATTGTTTTTAAACAAGAATAAATTTATGATAGTACCTAATACTACTGCTATTAGTCCAGCCGGGAGCATTTGTACTTTTTTGAACGCTTTTGTGGTCCAAAGAATTAAGATAATTAAACTAATACTTGTAATACTAATGGCTCCCCAATGGATATTATTACTGATACCTTCTAAAATTTGAGTATTCATACCTCTTTCTCCATCAAGTAAACCTACATGGTTTGAGGTATATCCTACAGCATCGGGTATTTGTTTAAAAATAATGGTTAAGCCTATACCGGCTAGCATACCTTCAATAACACTGGTAGGAAAAAAATTGGCAAAAGTGCCTGCTTTAAGAAGACCTAGTAATATTTGAAAGACACCAGCTAGTAGTACTGCACATAAAAAGATATTAAAAGCATCTAGTTCTGTGATTGCACCTACAACAATGGATACTAAACCCGCAGCAGGACCACTTACACTGAAGGTGCTTTTACTAAATAGGCCAATCACTACTCCTCCAATGATACCTGAAACGATACCTGAAAATAAAGGTGCTCCTGAAGCTTGAGCGATGCCTAAACATAAGGGCAAAGCAATTAAAAAGACAATAATGCCTGCTAATACATCATTTTTGACGTATTTAAATATTGAGTTTTTTGTACTCATATCTATTGATTGTTGATTCGTATAAACAATAATTAGCAGATTAGAATTTGCTTAGCAATTATTATTTAATACAGTTAATAAACTATTTATAAATTGAAATGTACTTATAAATAAAACCACATTGCAACATCTGTAGATATTGATATTAGCAATGGTAGTTTAATAAGTTTAAACTTATTATCAACAATTAGGAGGCTGTGTGAGTACTTCTAGATGGAAGCATTTGATTAAGGCTTCATCTTCAATAATGAATTGTGCTTTATGTGTGTTTGAAGCGTTTTTTACATCTTTACCAAACTCTAAATACCAAAATCGATTTATCGGCAAAAGCTTAGCTGTAACACTATGTGTATGTACTTCTTCTTCGGTATTGTTTTGGTTGAAAAAATTCTTTATCACTTGTTTTGTAGGAACAAGCTGTATGGATAAAATACACAAACAGATTATGGCAAGAAATTTTCTCAACAATTCAAAAATAAAGAAATTGTGTTTTTTTGAAAAATATTTATTCTAAAAATTTTCTAAAAATAAAAGAGAATTAAGTCTTCAATTGAGTTTCTTATGCGGAGTTTATATCTGCCGCAATCATAATTCAACTATATCATTTGATGAAATAGTTTATCGAAAAAATAAAAAGTACAGCAACAAAAAAAAGAAGAAAGATTTTTAAATCCTCCTACTCTTATATTGAATTAAAGTGTATCGTTTTACTACAGCGACTCAATAAATTTGAGCAGTGCTTTACGTTCTGCTGTGTTTAATTGAGTGAATTTTTGCTTGCTTTTTTCTGCTTCTCCACCATGCCATAATATGGCTTCTTCAATGCTTCTCGCTCTGCCATCATGCAGGTAAAAAGGTATGCCATTGGTCTTGGGGAATAAGCCAATACCCCATAATGCTGGTGTTTTCCATTCTGAGCCACTAGCAAGATAATCCGGACGATTATCGGCTAGTCCTGCACCCATGTCATGGAGCAATAAATCGGTATAAGGATGTATTCTTTGATTGCTAAGCATTGGCAGCCTTACATCTACACCGGTTTGAAATGTAGGGGTATGACAAGAAGTACAATTAATCTGTGCAAATATTTTTTCACCAAGTTGTACTTGAGGGTCTTCTACGTTTCTACGAGCCGGTACTGCAAGGGTTCTTAGGTAAAATACTACAGCATTTAACATACTATCGTCTATATCTGTAGGGTAGCTTGGGCTAGTGCTATAATTTTCATTAGGGAA
>JBDHYE010000172.1:0-4466 GCA_039811245.1 Chitinophagaceae bacterium
GAGTCTGGTGTTTTACAAGGTTATTGTATCGCTCAAATAGAAGCGCAAAATATCAAAATCGAATATTTTTTATGTATTGCTAAAGATAAAAAGAAGGCTTTAAACGCTTGTATCCAGTATTTTAAATCTAATGTTGCACAATTTAAATTTATTTACGCTTGGCAAGCTTCAAATCCTGTATTAGCGCGCTTATTTCAACAATGTGGTTTTATTAAGAATCCATTTAAGAAAGCATGGTTCTCTTATAAAGTTCCCTTTATCACTTATGCTCGGTCAGCACAAAACCCTAAAAATACTTGGGGCAATATAGACCAATTCGACTTACAATCATTTATGCAAGATTAATACCAATACTGTAAAATGGAACCTAAAGAAATTATTCATAGTGCAGTCCCTTCTTTGGCTATAGCAATCCCCTGCTATAATGAAGAAGACGTTTTGCAAGAAACTATAAAAAGGTTAGAAGCCTTGCTAGAAGAATTGATCAACCAAAAAAAAATAGCAGCCTCAAGTTATGTGTTATTTATAGATGATGGAAGTAAAGACAAGACTTGGACAATCATAGAAAATTTGGCACAGCAATATACTTATTTTAGGGGGATAAAATTATCGCGCAATTTTGGGCATCAACATGCTTTATTGGCAGGCTTATATCAGGCAGTGGATACCGAAGTGGTGGTATCAATCGATGCCGATTTGCAAGATGATTTGAATGCAATAAAGGCGATGCTGGAAAAATATCAAGAAGGAGCAGAAATTGTATATGGGGTAAGAGATGAGCGCGGTACGGATACTTATTTTAAACGAAATAGCGCCTTAGCCTTTTATAAATTATTAGCCTTGATGGGTGTAGAGTCGGTTTATAATCATGCCGATTTTAGATTGATGAGTCAAAGTGCATTAATTGAGTTTCGGAAGTTTAGCGAAAGTAATATTTATTTAAGGGATATGGTTCCAATGCTGGGTTTTAAAACTGATAAGGTATTGTATAACCGCGATAAACGTTTTGCCGGAGAGAGTAAGTATAATATTAAAAAGATGCTGGCATTGGCATGGCGGGGCATGAGTAGTTTAAGTATTCGCCCATTGCGTTTTGTTACCTTTTGTGGTTTTGCCGTATTCTTTTTAGGTATCATTATGACTTGCTATGTACTTTATACCTATTTCTTTTTAAATACTACCCATGGTTGGGCTTCTACGGTACTGCCTATGTATTTTCTTGGCGGCATACAATTGTTATGTATTGGCTTAATCGGAGAGTATATTGCAAATATTTATAAAGAAGTAAAAGGTCGCCCACGATTTATCATTGAAAAAATTGTAACTTAAGACAGTACTCAGCTCATGTTTCAACATTTTATTTTAGACTATAATATGCTTTGGGCATTTTTGGCTGCTCTAGTGCTATTTAGTGTATTTTACCTTACTGGTGCTGCGCTTCGTAGTGTGCTGAAAGCTCCAAAACTCCAATTTTACAGCCTTGTTTATCTCAATACGGTATTGGGCTTGTTGATATGGGCTGTAGCTTATGCCCTCTATTGTACTAAGGGTTTGAGTATTTTATTGCCTATCCCTATTTTGATACTTGTCTTTGTTAAAAAACTTCAATTACAACATGTAGCGATCGCTCAAAGTACTACTAAGAAAAGCTACCAATACCCAATACTATTCAGCTTAGCAGCTCTATTCCTTTATTTTTTATACTATGCTCAAGCTTTTCAAGATGGAGAGGGTAGTTTTACTTATATCTATGGCGACCAAGAATTTTATACCCGAGTAGCACAGAATATTCAGCAATATGGTATTGAAAATTTAAGGGTTGAAACGATATGGCCTCAGCGTTTTAGTTTAGAGCCTTACCATTATGGTGATATTTGGACCATTGCATTGGCCATGCGTTTATTCCCATTTAATCCTGTTGTAACCGCATCACTATGTGTTGCTCCCGTATTACTTAGTATTATGGTAATGGGTTTATTGGCTACTATGCAGCAATTATATCCCTCTGCACTTCAAAGCCCAGCCAAGTTATTATTGTTGTTTGCTGCTTTTGTAGGTGGTTTTGTCGTGTTTTTTCCTTCTTTTGTTTTTCCTAATACTGTAGATGTTTTTTATTATGCTACGCTTAATTATACTAAGCTACTTTGGTGGGCGGCGCTATTCCCTATGCTTTTGCTCTGTTTTGCACAAGCACAAATCCGATTGATGCTTTTGCCATTAGCCATTATTGTATTGGGTTATATTACTGTACTACCAAGTTTGTTAATGACAGTAGCATGTTTCTTTTTATACGAGGCTTGGAAGCTTAAAAAATGGAAAAGCTATCTGATCCCTTTGAGCGCTTTTGTCATTATACTAGTGGCTTATTTGTTTTTTTGGTATAGTTTTTATCCTAAGCATATTGCCCACTGCTCTAATCTTAGTGCCAAAGCTCAGTTTAGTATTCTAGGTTTTGTAAAAGGTTTTGGCACTTCTCTCAATATCTTTATTGGTGGTGCTTTACAGTTTTTGTGTTATTTGCCTGCACTTGTTTTGATGGGTATTGGATATTTTAAATACCGTAGGCTAAGCACCTGGAAACCGATTCAATATGTTTTGATATTTTTATTACTCTTTGCTATAAATGCATTGTTTATTTGGGCCTTACTTTTTTCAATCACTTTTGAAGCCATTCAATTTTTCTATAACAGCTATGTTGTGGCAATGGGTATTTTTTCAAGTATGGTTTACTTATTAAGCATCATACATTTGAAGTCGCCACTTTTAAAAATTGCTGTCTTGATCATTTGTTTGTTGGCCATCTATCCTAATCGGAATTATGAGATTAATAAAAGAGCTTTTGACCAACAAGAATTTAGTGCTTTAAAACAATTTGTAAGTCAAGAACCACAGGCACGCTTTGCGCATTATAGAGATACTAAAGATTATTCTAATGATATTTTTGGGAGCTCAACTGTAGTCGCTATGCCTTTAAGTATTTTAGGCTATATCGTAAAAGACTATCAAAATTTCTCATTAAATGTACCCTTTACCCCATTAGATACAACTAAGAAAACTTATACCTTTCAAAAGGCAAATATTGAGTGGGCGCCTATGAGTTATTTTGTACAACAAGAAGCTTCTAAAGGTCTTTCGGAAGAGCAACTCATGCTTCAGTTTGTAAAAACACAAAAAATTAATTTTTTATGTACACCACTACAAGTACAGCTACCACAATTGTTAAAAACCTATTGTATTGATTCCTTAGTACTTCCAAAAGAAGCATGGAAAATTTACCGTATCCACTACTAAGTGTATCTTAAGAAAATGACTACTGCACCATTATTTAGTATAATTGTTCCCACTTATAACAGAGCCTCGCTTATTGGAGCGACCTTAAAAACCTTGTTGGCACAAAATACAAAGCTGCTTTATGAAATCATCATCGTAGATGATGGTAGTACCGATAATACAGAAGCTGTAGTGGCACCTTATTTGTCTGACCAGGTACATTATTATAAAAAAGAAAATGCGGAAAGAGCTGCTGCACGCAATTATGGCGCTGCAAAAGCAAAAGGGCAATGGTTAAATTTTTTTGATAGTGATGACTGGGCTTTAGAAAACCATATTAGTGAGGCAGCGCAGTTGATTGAAACACATCAAACGCTAGAATGGTTTCATTTGGCATACGCTTGGGCAGATAAGAAAGGACAAGCGTTTAAAAAGGTCAATCATTTTGAGGGAGTAACCCTCAATGCACTGATGCATAAAGGGAATCCTTTAAGTTGTAACGGGGTCTTTATCAATAGGGCAATTTTTCTTAAACATCAATTTATTGAAGATAGAGCATTGTCTGCCTCAGAAGATTATGAACTCTGGTGCCGCTTAGCAGCAAGGTATCCCTTGTATTATTCTAATAACATCAGCTCTTATGTGATTGACCATGAGGAACGGAGTGTAAGAACCATCAATGGAGAAAAGCTTATACAGCGTTTAGAACTTTTTTTGCATTATGTACAACAAGATGCAACCAATAGAACCTACTATAAAGAAAAGATAAATGATATTAAAATGGATGCCTATTCTTATATTGCACTCCATTTAGTAAACGTACCTAAATATAAATTAAAAGCAATAAAGTATCTTGTCAAAGCCTTTAGCAGCCAATGGCGCGTGATTACCACAAAAAGGTTTTTTGCAATAATTAAAAATGAAATCATAAAATGGTAAAAGTATTAATTACAGGAGGCGCAGGTTTTGTGCCCAGCAGTTTAGCCGATAAACTCTTAACTTATCCGGATATTGAAGTGGTATTAATAGATAATTTACTTACCGGACACATGAAGAATGTGCCTCAACATCCGAATTGTAGATTTATAAAATGTGATGTAAATAATTATAATGATTTAGCCGCTATTATGACAGCGCACCGTTTTGATTATGTGTTTCACTATGCTGCTGTAGTAGGTGTATTGCGTACCTTAGAG
>JBDHYE010000173.1:0-4436 GCA_039811245.1 Chitinophagaceae bacterium
TGACAGAATTTAAATTAGACTCTTTACAACATAATGATACTGTATGGTTTGGTGCTGGTTGTTTTTGGTGTACCGAAGCTCAATTTTCACAGTTAGAAGGTGTAGTACAAGTTTTACCCGGCTACATGGGAGGCACTGTAAAACATCCTACCTATCAACAAGTATGTGCTGGCAATACCGGTCATGTAGAAGTTTGTGAAATAGTATATAACCCTAAAATTATAAGCTTTGATGAGCTTTTGGCTGCATTTTTTATGAGTCATGACCCAACACAATTAAATAGACAAGGTAATGACATCGGTTTACAGTATCGTTCTGTAATCTTTTTTCACAGTACGCTTCAAGCAGATAAATCTAAACATTATATCGACGCATTAAATAAAGAAAAAGCATATCCGATGCCTATCGTGACAAAAGTTGAAAAGGCTCAAACCTTTTACCCAGCAGAAGATTACCATAAAAATTATTATGAGCTCAATACTACCCAACCCTATTGTCAATATATCATAGGACCTAAGTTGGATAAATTTAAAAAAGTATTTAAAGATAAGCTCAAACCCCAAATTTCAAAACCCTAACTACATAAGCCAATATATTAATATTAATTTTTGTAAATAAATTGATTTTGTCAAATCTAAATCCTATATTTGAGTACTAATTTCTTTTACGAAACCCCATATAAATTAATATTAAATTTCCTAAATTATGTCTATATCCATAATTGTAGAGAGTGGCTCCACCAAAACCGATTGGTTAGTACTTAAGCGTGGGAAAGTGATTGAGCAATTTAAGACTGAGGGCATTAACCCTTATTTGCAAGATTGTTCAGCCATACTCAAAATGCTTGAGGCACAGGTTAAGCCAATTCAACACGTAGAAGCAATCTATTATTATGGAGCCGGAATCGCACAAAACCAACAGAAAAAAACAGTTAAAACAGCGTTAAGTAGGTTTTTTGCTACTAAAAACATAGAAATTGAGAGTGATATATTAGCAGCAGCTAGAGCTTTAAGCGGAGACAAAGCTGCTATGATATGTATATTAGGTACGGGGAGTAATGCCTGTTTTTATGATGGCAAAAAGATAAAAGCACAACTACCCTCTTTAGGTTATATAGCAGGTGATGAAGGTAGTGGCAATCATTTAGGGAAAAAAATATTACAATACTACGCTTATAATACTTTTGACACAACTTTGAAAGAAGCCTTTGAAGCAAATTATAAAACCTCATTACAAGAAATAATTCAACATTTATATCAACAACCCTTCCCCAATCGCTATTTAGCATCATTTGTACCTTTGCTTGCAGCTCATCGAGGGCATTATATGGTTGAAAATATCATCGAAGATTGTTTTTTAGATTTTTTTCATACGCATTTGTTTAAACATCGGCAGATATGGAGCCACCCTATTTGTTTTACGGGTTCAGTAGCTTATTTATTTCAAGATGTTTTAAAAAATATTTGTAGTCAAAACGAATTGGAATTAGGAACCATTTTAAAGAGCCCATTAGAGGGTTTAAAACAGTATCATTTAAGATAAAAAAATCTATTTTTTCTAATAAAAAATAGATTGAAAAATATTTTTTTCCACATTAAAAATAATCCTTACCTTTGCAGTCCAAAAATTTCACTTAAAAGGAGGACACAAAATTTGGAAGAAAACACCATTCCACAAACACAGTCAGCACACGATGATTTTGACTGGAGCGTTGACAAACGCAACGTAGCTACTTACACGAAAGAGGATCGTCAAAAATTTGACGAAGTGTATAGCCAAACCTTTACCTCTATTGACGAGAGCCAAGTTATGATGGGTACTGTAGTGGGTAAAACCAATACAGATGTTATCGTAAATATTGGTTTCAAATCAGACGGCATGATTTCATTAAACGAGTTTCGCGATATGGACGTGAAAATCGGTGATGAAATTGAAATCATGGTTGTAGAAAAAGAAGACCGTAATGGGCATCTTCATTTAAGTCGCAAAATGGCAAGAGCTGCACGCAGCTGGAACCAGATTGTTGAGTTCTACAAAAGCGGAGAGATTGTTACTGGTAACATTACCTCTAAAACAAAAGGTGGCTTAATCGTAGATGTACACGGTTTAGAAACCTTCTTACCTGGTTCACAAATTGACGTAAAACCTGTAACAGATTACGATCAATATGTGGGTAAAACTATGGATTTCAAAGTAGTTAAAATCAACGAACAAATCCGTAATGCTGTAGTATCACACAAAGCACTTATTGAAAGTGATATGGAAGCACAACGTAGTGAAATCATTGGTCAATTAGAAAAAGGTCAAATCTTAGAAGGTACGGTTAAAAACGTAACCGACTTTGGTGCCTTTATTGACTTAGGCGGTGTAGATGGTTTACTTTATATTACAGACATCAGTTGGGGACGTATCAATCATCCTACAGAAGTACTTAGCAATGGTCTTAAACTAAATGTTGTAGTACTTGATTTTGATGATGAGAAAAAACGTATCAGCTTAGGTTTAAAACAATTAACTCCTCACCCTTGGGATAGCTTAACAGACGATATCGTTGAAGGTAGCACAGTAAGTGGTAAAGTAGTAAACATTGAAGACTATGGTGCATTCTTAGAAGTAATGCCAGGTGTAGAAGGTTTAGTACACGTTTCAGAAATTACTTGGTCTTCTCAACCGATCAACGCGAAAGAGTTTTTCAAAATGGGCGACGAGTATCAAGCTAAAGTAGTAACTTTAGACAAGGCTGAGCGCAAAATGAGTCTTTCTATTAAGCAATTAACAGAAGATCCTTGGGAAACTATCGAAAATAAATATCCAGTAGAAAGCCGTCATAAAGGTATTGTGAAAAACCTTACTCCTTATGGTGTATTCTTAGAGCTTGAAACCGGTATTGGTGGTATGGTTCACGTGTCTGACCTTAGTTGGATCAAACGCTTTAACCACCCTAGCGAGTTTGTTAAAGTAGGCGATGAAATGGAGATTGTTATTTTAGGTATTGATAAAGAAGCACGCAAATTATCTTTAGGTCATAAACAAATCGAAGACGATCCTTGGAATACATTTGAATCAGTATTCCCAATAGGTTCTGTACACGAAGGAACAATCACCAAAAAAGATGATAAAGGTGCTACAGTACAATTAGAATACGGTCTTGAAGGTTTTGCCCCTATCCGTCACTTACGTAAAGAAGATGGAACTAACTTAGGAATCGATGAAACTTCATCTTTTGTTATTCTTGAATTTGACCGTAACGACAGACGCATCTTAGTATCTCATTCTAAAGTATGGGAGCAAACTAAAGTAGAAGAAAAAGAATCTGCTAAAAAAGATGCAAAAGCACAATCTGATAAAACTAAAGCTGCTGTAAAAAATATCCAATCAAAAGTAGAAAAATCTACACTTGGTGATATTGATGCCTTAGCTGCTTTAAAAGACAAAATGAAACAAGACGAAGACGGAAATAATTAATCTTTTCTCTTAGTTTTATTTATACAAAAGCAACGGTGTTCAAATTAATTTGAACACCGTTGCTTTTTTGTATCTATAGGTTTAAAATATTGCGTTTAAATAACCTTTAAAAAATGAATCTAAAACGCGTAATATTGAACGATGAAAGATACTGAAATGAACCGCCTTTCACGATTAACAGCAATTCTAACCCAATTGCATACAAAAAGACTTTTGACAGCAACAACATTGGCAGTTAAGTTTGATGTAAGTGTTCGTACTATTTATAGAGATATCAGAGCATTAGAACAAGCAGGTGTGCCAATTATAACAGAAGATGGTAAAGGCTACACCTTAATGGAAGGCTATAAAATTCCTCCAATTATGTTTTCTGAAAATCAAGCTAATGCCTTGATTTTAGCAGAACAATTGGTTTTAACCACAAAAGACACTTCGTTTATTAAAGATTACACCGAAGCCATTGAAAAAGTAAAAGCTGTTTTGAAGTACAGTTTAAAAGACAAGGTTAATTTACTTGCAGAACGAACCAGATTTAATAGAAATGTGAAAAGAGAGCGCAATAGCAATAATCTTTCAGATTTACAATTTGCACTCACTAATCACATACTTACTAAAATCAATTATACCAACGAAAAGGGCGAAAACTCGATACGAACTATTGAACCGTTTGCCTTACTCAATACCGAAAATTGGTTGCTTATAGCTTATTGCCGTTTGCGAAAAGAATTTCGTTATTTCCGATTGGATAGAATTCAGAAAATGGAATTTTTAAATGACCATTTTGAACCCCATAAAATGACTTTGCAAGAATATTTTGAAAAATTTTACGATTGATTTTTAACCCTTGACATAAGGCTGTCACTACCCCATTTTAGTTTTGCAGTACATAAAATAATTAAAGCAAAATTAAAATGGAAAAAAGAATCATCGACCCTTGGGTTTGGGGGCCACAAACCAACTCTGCACAAGCT
>JBDHYE010000174.1:0-4408 GCA_039811245.1 Chitinophagaceae bacterium
CTACCGCAATAATTTTAGCAATCATACTGTCATAAAATGGCGGAATTGTGTATCCAGCATATATGTGAGAGTCTATTCTAACCCCATGACCACCAGGCGTAAAGAGTACTTTTATATGACCAGGGCTTGGTCTGAAATCGTTATGAGGGTCTTCTGCATTAATCCTACACTCAATAGCGTGCATGGTTGGTTCATAATTTTTACCACTTATTGGGATACCAGCAGCTATTTTAATTTGTTCTTTAATTAAGTCAAACGTGATTACCTCTTCTGTTACACAATGCTCTACTTGGATACGGGTATTCATTTCCATAAAGTAGAAATTACGATATTTATCTACTAGAAACTCAATAGTACCCACACTTTCATAGTTGATTGCTTTAGCAGCTTTGATAGCAGCTTCACCCATTTTTGCTCTCAATTCGGGAGTCATAAAGGGTGAGGGCGATTCTTCTACTAGTTTTTGATGTCGTCTTTGGATAGAACAATCTCTTTCGCTCATGTGGCAAACAGTACCGTATTGGTCGCCTGCTATTTGTATTTCAATATGGCGAGGTTCTTCTACAAATTTTTCCATGTACAAGCCATCATTTTTAAATGAGGCTGCGGCTTCTGCTTTTGCTGTGGTATATGCTTTTTCGATTTCTTCTTCACTCCACACTACACGCATACCTTTACCACCACCGCCAGCGGTAGCTTTTAAGATAATAGGGTAGCCTACTTCTGGTGCTAGAGTTTTAGCGTGCTCTAAGCTTTCTAATAATCCTCCTGAACCAGGCACACAAGGCACACCTGCTGCTATCATAGTTTCTTTTGCAGTGATTTTATCACCCATTTTGCGAATCATATCGGCAGTAGGTCCTATGAATTTAATACCATATTGACCGCAGATTTCGGCAAACTTGGCATTCTCTGCTAAGAATCCATATCCAGGGTGAATGGCATCGGCAGCTGTGATTTCGGCCGCAGCCATTATTGCTGGAATATTTAGGTAGCTTTCTGCACTTGAAGCTTTACCAATACATACCGCTTCATCTGCAAATTTTACATGAAGACTATCTTTATCGGCGGTAGAATATACAGCTACGGTTTTGATACCCATCTCTCTACAAGTACGTATCACCCTCAATGCTATCTCACCTCTATTGGCAATTAATATTTTTTTAAACATGAAATTTTTTTTAAGATAAAAAAAACGAGTTCAATTACTCAAAGCATTGAACCCGTTGTTTCAAGATTTATTTTAGCTTAATTCTACTAAAAATAAAGGCTGATCATATTCTATTGGAGAGGCATCATCTACAAGTACCTTAACGATCTTGCCACTTATTTCAGACTCAATCTCATTAAATAGTTTCATAGCCTCTACAATACAAATCGCTTGACCGGGTTTAATTTCGTCGCCTACATTTACAAAAGGTGGTTTATCGGGTGCTGAACTTCTATAAAAAGTACCAATCATTGGTGATTTAACCGTATGTAAATTGTCGCTTAAAGCTTGCGACTTCTCTTCAGCTTTTGGAGCCTCTGTAGCCGTAACCGATTGAGCAGGAGGAGCTACTACAGGAGGGGCTGCTGGTGCAGCTATGGGAGCAGCATATACTTGTGCCGGACTAATAATGGTATTGGTCTCTTGTTTTATGGTAATTTCAAATTCACCATCTTTAATACTTAATTCACTGATACTTGATTTGTTGATCATTTTTATCAGTTCTTGTATTTGTTTATATTCCATAAAGGATAATTTTAAAAATTGAAAAGAAATTTTTTAAATAAAGCCCTAAAATAAGTAAATCTGCATTAAGCTTTTACTCTCTCTATATAGGCTCCTGTTTTTGTATCTACTTTAATAACATCGTTTTCGTTAACAAATAAGGGAACCATTACTGTAGCCCCTGTTTCAACAGTTGCTGCTTTTAAGGTACGGGTAGCTGTATCGCCTTTTAAACCGGGTTCTGTATAGGTTACTTGTAATACTACACTTGGTGGCAACTCAATCGTTAAAGGTAGCTCGTTCTCTGTATTGATAAGTACAAAACATTCTTGACCATCTTTATACAGTTCTGGACGGTCAATCATATTTTCATTAATAACAATTTGCTCAAAAGTTTCATTGTCCATTACATTGAAACCGCTTTCGTCTTTATATAAGAATTGATAATTTCTACGCTCAACACGCACAGGATGTATGGTTTCACCGGAATTCCAAGTTTGCTCAATGGTACGTGTATTATCCACGCCCTTTAGTCTTGCCCAAACTTTTGCAGCAGCTCTTGCCGTTTTATTTTGTCCAAATTCGATAACTGAGTATAAGCTGCCATCTATTTTTAAGATTAAGCCATTGCGCATATCTGCTGTTGTTGCCATATAAAATTATTATTTTTTCTACTTTAGTTTTAAGAAATATTGCCTGCAAATGTACATATTTACACAAAAATCCCAATAGAAACACTATAATTTTTGATTTTAAACGGCACTTGTTTAAGATATGCAATGAATTTATTGCTTATAGATTTCTTAGGCACAAATAATAAGCTGATTTTTTTTGAACCAAGAGTTCCTTAAAAATTTAAACCAATGCCTTATGTATTAGTACGCTGTTGTTATTTTCTGTTACACTTACTAATAAAAGTTCCTCTTCATATTGCTTTAAAGTATCAAGATTTACTTTTTCTTTTAATTCCTTACAAGGTAATTGCTTATAATATTCAATACCTAACTCCAAGTTGCTTTTAAATTTTTGAAAATACTTTATTTGCTTATCCGATATTTCTTGCCCTAACTCATTCATTTGGTTCTTTAAATATTGGATATATAGCTTCAACTCGTTTAAAAAAACATGGGGTCGGGTGAGCTTGTTAAGTACTGACTTTTGACCATAGATATGACCAATCATTTCTTTTAAACTAAAGATACCTGAAAAAAATGCAAGGTTGGGTCCAGGGCAAATATTTACCGCATTGAGTTTGTGTGGAAGTGGTTCATTATGAATAATTAAGCTACTTACAGCTAAACCTTCGCATAAGCAATCTTTATCGGTAACACGATCGATTTGACGCTGTGTTTCTTCTGCACTTAAGTGTTTAGACTTTATTTCTTTAATTTTTAAATTTTGATATTGTCTTGATGCAGTACAAATAGGGGTGTCGGTAAATTCTGTATTACTCGAAAGGAATTTTTTATAGCATGGACTGCCCGGTCTGTTTTTCTCGATTCTGTTTTGTCTTTGATGTTCTGAACTGCTAGGTCTAAAATTATTAAAAGGTACTCCAAGCGGTGAAGCATTACTTAAATAATAATCACTGGGTACCGCTTTGACTAATTGGTTTAAGGTTGCCGGATCAACATTGGTAGCCTCTGGAACTAATAAAAAAGGGCTGCCCCAACCGATAGAATCTATTTGATAATATTCTTGAATAAATTGATGCTCTGCATAAGTACCAATACCTCCTTGCGCACTTATTTTAAGTTGTGGGCACTCTTTAAAGATAGTTTTGTTTTTAGCTGTTAAAGCATTATTGCACAATTGCCAAAGCTCTTGGCTCATCACATTACGCTGCTGCTTAAATTCTTCTAAAATTGGTCCTAATAATAAACCATCGGTAGCAAAAGCATGACCGCCACAGTTTAAGCCAGACTCTATCCTAAATTCTGAAACCCACAGCCCTTTTTTAGCAAAAATTTTACCTTGCACTAAGGCAGAACGATAATCGCTTACTTTTAAAATAATTTTTTTCTTTAATGCTCCCTGCTCGTCAGGAAAAAAATCTTCAAATTGTTCAACATAGTTATACAACCTAGGGTTATATCCTGCAGAAAATACAATAGAGGCTTCTCCTTTACTTTGCGCAAAACCTCTAAGTGCACTTAAAGCATCAGAGTATTCATCGGGTAGGGCATTGCCCTCATCGTCAAAACTCGGGTTGTCTATTTTCGACATAATGTTCATTTCAATAGCTCCTGCCACTATTGAAGCTCTTAGGCTTTTTTCAATTTCATTTTTCTTTTGTGTATCCTCTGTATTTTTCCAAGTTTCAAAAGTTTCTTTTAAGGCATGCCCCTGCTCCAACATTTCAAAATAATCCCAAATCTTAGTCCCTACATTCAAGGTTTCTACCTTTAAAGCATTACAATTTTCCTCCACCAAATCTTGTATTAAGTTGATGTAGGAACAGATTCTTTTCGCTCTATAATCTTTTATCGTTTTGGGTATCGCTTCATAGGTTCTCCCAGATTTAGTAAAATGGATTCTTCTGTTATGTTCAATAAGTTCATCGTCCATTATAGTAAATACAGAGTTAATACCATAATGCGCAACTTTGAGAGGAGTATCAATGCTATAACTTAAACCTAAAACGGGTATATGAAATGAATGTATGGCCTTGTTTTTCAAAATGAAATACTCTTT
>JBDHYE010000175.1:0-4362 GCA_039811245.1 Chitinophagaceae bacterium
GAATCACTAGTCCAAGCTCATGAACAGGCTTATCCTATTGAAGGGGCTATTGCCTTTGAGCATGTACATTTTGCTTATACTCCTGATAAAGCAGTATTGCAGGATTTAAGTTTTAGTATGCGTGCCGGCGAAACCCTTGCCATTGTTGGTCCTACAGGGGCAGGTAAAAGTTCTATAGTGAGTCTTATCAATAGGCTGTATGCGATACAAAGGGGTACGATTAAGATTGATGGTCGCTCAATTTATGATTTTACATTAGACTCTTTAAGAAGCCAGGTTGCTGTAGTCTTGCAAGAAGTATTTTTATTTTCAGGTACTATTTTAGAAAATCTCCGATTGCATAACCCCGCTATTAGCTTGGCTCAGGTACAAGAATGTTGTAAGCAGATTGGGATACATGATTTTATCATGCGCTTGCCCGGTCAATATGAATTTAACGTAAGAGAGCGCGGCAACAGCCTTTCACAAGGGCAACGCCAGTTGATCTCTTTTGCTCGTGCCTTATTGTATCAACCTAAAATCTTAATACTTGATGAGGCCACAGCCTCTATTGATAGCGAGAGTGAACAATTAGTTCAAAAAGCCATTGATACCTTAATCCAAGGGCGTAGCGCCATTATTATTGCCCACCGATTATCTACCATTCGCAAAGCAGATACCATATTAGTATTAGAAAAAGGGCAGCTCGTAGAGCAAGGCTCGCATGAGGCACTTATGGATTTAGGTAAGGCTTATTACAAACTCTATACCGCAGCCGAAAAACAAGCTGCTGTTTAAACCTTTTTTGATGAGATTTTAGGATAGGTATTTGCCTACAATCGGCATTCTTCTTCCTACTCCAAAAGCTTTAGGCGATACTCTGAGGATAGGGCAAAATTGGTTTCGTTTATATTCATTCGTATTGACCAATTTTAAAATCCTTTTGACAAGCGCCTCGTCAAAACCTGCTTGTAACAACTCTTTAGGCCCTTTGCGCCTTTCGATATATTGATAGATGATTTGGTCTAAGATAGCATAGTCGGGTAGGCTATCGCTATCTTTTTGTCCTGGTCTGAGCTCAGCACTGGGAGCTTTATCAATGATGGCTTGTGGTATAATTTCTTTTTTCTGGTTAATATAATGTGCTAAGGCATACACTTGTGTTTTGTACAAATCGCCTATTACACTAAGGCCGCCCGCCATATCGCCATAGAGGGTGCCATAACCTGTTGCCAGTTCGCTTTTGTTGGAGGTATTGAGCAATATAGAGCCAAATTTATTACTCATAGCCATGACCAAGGTACCTCTGATACGCGATTGTAAATTTTCTTCGGCTACAGAAAAAGCCAGTCCTTCAAATACTTTATTTAAAGCCTGTTCGTAGCTGTCAAAAATGGTTTTGATGCTTATGATTTCATAAGGGTTTTGTAGGTTTTTAGATAATTGTACTGCATCGCTCACCGAGTGCTCTGATGAAAATGCTGAAGGCATTAAGAGTGCTTGTACATTTTCAGAACCTAGTGCATGGCAGGCTAGGCTTAATACCACTGCACTGTCAATACCGCCAGAAGAGGCTACAATAGCCTTTTTAAAGCCCATTTTTTGAAAATAATCTTTGATGCCCATACAGAGTGCTTGATAAATGGCAGCACTGTTGTATTGCGCATCGAGCCTTGTGATAGGGTGCTGGGCGGGCATTTCGTTGGGTTCAGATGGATTAGCTGTTTGTTCTGTATAGAGTGCTTTGCCGTCCCAATGTAGGCTGCAATAGGCTTCTTCAAAATAACTTAATTCTGCTATGATACGTCCATCAGCATTCATAGCCACAGAGCCGCCATCAAAAATAATTTCTGTTTGTGCTCCTACCGTATTGCAGTACAGTATGGGAATTTGATATTTAGAAACATTAGCGTTTAAGATTTCTTTTCTTTTTAGAGCATGGATATAATCAAAAGGTGATGCGGAGAGGTTAATCATCAAATCAGGTTCTTGCTTGATTAGCATATCCATAGGATTGTGCTTGTATAGTGGATTGGGGTTGAGGTCCCAAATATCTTCACAGATGCTTACCGCAATTTTTGTATTTTTAAAATGCACGACATTCCATTGTTCAGCCGATTCAAAATAGCGGTACTCGTCAAAAATATCATAGGTGGGCAAGAGTGTTTTAGCAATGATTTGTTGGATCTGTTGATTTTCTATGAAATAAGCAACATTTAATAAATCTTTACCCTCTGCTTTGGGGTTGCGTATGGGTGCCCCTACCAGTACCGCAATGTTTTTACTGGCTTTACAGATACGCTCCACCGCATCTTGACATTGATTAATAAAATCGTCAAATTCTAAAAAATCTCTAGGAGGATACCCCGATACACAAAGCTCTGAAAATACGATAAGGTCGGCTTGCTGAGCTTTGGCATCTTCAATGGCGCTAATAATTTTTTGGGTATTCCAATCAAAATTTCCAATATGATAATTCTGTTGTGCTAAGATAATTTTCATGTAAAAGCAATGCTTATGATGCTAAAAAGAACAAAAGTAAAGTTTGTAGAATGATTTGCTATGAAATGGGAAAACTTGTTTTATAAATTTAGTAGAACAATTTTAAGCAACACTCAAATGCGTTTTTATTGCAATATGTGCAGATATTTATATTTTCAAATGTTTTTTTTGGTTTAAAAAAATGGATTAATCCACAGTTTATTTGAACATCTTTTCTTGGTATGGGCTATACTCACTAATTTTTTATAGTTTTACAGTTAGAATAGGCACTTATAATTGTTAAAAATAAGGTTATCCACATTTTTGACACATTATCCACATTATGCGCTTATTTAGTCAATCAGAAAGGCGTTGAAACATAATACCAGCAATCATTTTATACTTTTTTATAAAATGTGGAAAACAAAAAAGTGGAAATAAGTGGTAAATAGTGGTAAATTATGTTTCTTTGTGAAGATTTTTAACATTTTCAGCCCGCATGAGCCTTTTTATAGGAGAATATGAACTTAGCTTAGACGTAAAAGGACGTTTCCTTTTACCTTCTGGCTTTCGGAAACAGCTACCGGAAGCAGAGGGCTTGAGTTTTGTATTGTCTAGGGGTTTTGAGAAATGTTTAAATCTTTATCCTTTAAAAGAGTGGCAGCGTTTAGCAGAGCAGATTCATAAGCTGAATGATTTTAATCCTAAGGTGCGTGATTTCAAGCGCTTGTTTTTAAACGGAGCCAACATTGTAGAAGGTGATAGCGCAGGGCGTATTTTGATTCATAAATCGCTACTGGAGTACGCCGGAATACAAAAAGATCTACTGCTTACAGCACAAGGCAATAAGTTAGAGCTTTGGGACGTACAAAGCTATAAACAGCACATTGAGAACAAGATGGCTGATTTTAGCAATTTGGCGCAAGAGCTTTTGGGTAATGGTTCCATGAATCCTTTTGATCAAGTATAAATGTGTTAGCGATGAAGACAGGATTGCAGCCGGAACCCAACACACAATATCATACCAGCGTAATGCTTGAAGAGGCGGTAAATGCTTTAAACATTAAGCCGCAAGGCGTATATGTAGATTGCACTTTAGGAGGTGGAGGGCATAGCAGGGCTATCTTAAATCAATTAGGGCCAGAGGCTAAACTTTTTGTTTTTGATCAAGATGCCGATGCTTGGTCTAATGCACCTCAAGATGCTCGATGTATTTTGATAAAAGAAAATTTTAGATACCTCAAAGCATTTCTAAAGTTGCATCAGGCAGAACAGGTTGATGGCATCTTAGCCGATTTAGGTGTGAGCTCTTATCAATTTGATACCGGCGAAAGAGGCTTCTCTACGCGCTATGATGGGCCTCTGGATATGCGTATGGATCAAAGAGCAGTTCGTACCGCTGCACAGATATTACAAGAATATTCTGAAGCGGCATTGCATCAGATATTTGAAAAATACGGTGAATTGCGCAACGCCAAACAGTTGGCTAAGCATATTGTTAGCCATAGAGCAGGGCATCAAATAAACAGTACCCAAGACCTGAAAGCACTTATAGCGCCTATTGTCAAAGGGAAAGAAAATAGATACTATGCACAGCTTTTCCAAGCTTTACGTATAGAGGTGAATGAAGAGTTTGCTGCTCTGAAAGACTTATTAGAACAGGCTTTGGTCTGTTTGAAACCCGGTGGGCGATTAGCCATTATCAGCTTTCACTCTTTAGAAGACCGCCTTGTAAAGCAATTTATAAAATGGGGTTCTTGGACACCTAATGAAGATTTAGACCCGCTTGGCTTGCAAGCCTCAAAACCTTCACCATTTTTAGAAATCAGTAAAAAACCTATTGAAGCCTCAAGCCACGAAATACAATTAAACCCTAGAGCCCGTAGCGCACGATTAAGAATA
>JBDHYE010000176.1:0-4355 GCA_039811245.1 Chitinophagaceae bacterium
AAATAAGTGCCTATCAAACATTATATGTATGTTTAGAGCAACTAAGTTTATTAATTGCTCCAATTTCTCCATTCTTTGCAGATTGGCTATATCAAAATCTAAATAGTGTAAGTCAGAAATCAAGCGTTACCTCTGTACATTTGGCAGACTACCCACAAGCACATAAAGCATCTATTAATGAAGATTTAGAAACCCGTATGGAATTAGCTCAAAACCTATCTTCATTAGTCTTATCCATACGTAAAAAAGTAAACATTAAAGTAAGACAACCATTACAAAAAATAATGGTGCCTGTACTAGACCCTACCTTTGAGCAACATTTACGTAAGGTTGAAGAGCTGATAAAAAGTGAAGTAAATGTGAAGGAGATTGTTTGTTTAAAAGATACCGAAGGAGTAATCAATAAAAAAGTTAAAGCCAACTTTAAAAGCTTAGGTGCAAAATTGGGCAAGAATATGAAAAATGTTGCTCAACTTATTAGCCTAATGACACAGGCTGACATTGCAACATTAGAAAAAAACAAAACATTTGAATTTAATTTAGGAAATGAGCAAGTAGTCATAGGATTGGAAGATGTTGAAATTTTTGCAGAAGATATACCGGGTTGGGCTGTAGCTAATAAAGAGCAACTAACTGTTGCACTAGATATTACGATTAGCCCAAGCTTGCAAGAAGAGGGGAATGCTAGAGAGTTAGTCAATAGAATACAAAAGATACGAAAAGAAAGCCAATTTGACCTTACCGACAAGATTATTCTATATATTGAAAAAAATGACGAAATACAAAGTAGTATTATAAATTTTTATGCGTACATTTGCGCGGAAATTTTAGCAGAAAAAATAGAATTTTCTGATAAAATTTTACAAGGCATTGAAATTGAGGTGAATGAAAAAAGCTTTACCATTCAAATAATTAAACATTCTTAAACTTAAAACAAAGGATTGCTTATGGCTACTACAAAAAAAACTACTGCAAAAGCTACAAAAAGCATTGCTAGTAAAAAAGCCGCTACTACTACTAAAGCGAGTACAGTAAGCAAAAAAGCTGCTCCTACAAAAAGCAGTAACACTAAAGCTGCTCCTACAAAAAGCAGTAACACTAAAGCAGCACCTGTTAAAAAAGCAGTGCCTGCTAAAAAAGCAGCACCTGCTAAAAAAACAGCGCCTGCTAAAAAAGCAGCACCTGCTAAAAAAGTAGTACCTGCTAAAAAAGTAGCACCTGCTAAAAAAGCCCTTGTGAAAAAAGCTGTAAGCCCTAAAAAAGCAACTACTTCTAAAACTGTAGTAGCAAAAGTAGCAGCAAAGAAAGCTGTAAAAGCAGTACCTAAAAAAGCTGTAAAAGCCGCTCAACCAATAACTAAAGTAAAGGTTGCACCCAAAGCTGTAGTTAAAGAAAAAGTAAATAAAAAAGAAGCTAAAGTTGTTACGCCAGCAAAAGAAAAAGTAAGCAAAAAAACAACAGCAAAAAGTGTAAGCGATAAAAAAACTGCATCTCCTGCTACGATAAATAAAATACGTAAATCTATTGTCAACAATAGTAGTGGCACTCCTGTACACCCTACAAAGCCTAGTCCAGCTCCAATGGGAAGGTCTTTAAGGGAAGAAAAGAAAGCCCAAGTAATCGTAGCACATCGCCGTTTACAAAATGAAACAACAAAAGCAGCGCCTGCTAAAACTTCATTTAATGAATTTAATAGATCCTTGTTAGAAAATACAGTAGAGCCAGGAACAGTAGCAAAACGTTATAGTGATGATGAGCTAAATGAATTTAAAGAGATTATCAATGCACGTTTAGAAACAGCAAGACAAGAGTTGAGTTATTTACAAGGTTTAATTATGCGTAAAGATGGTGCTGGTACAGAAGATTCTGACAACAGATTTAATGCTGAAGATGGAAGTGGAGCTATGGAGAGAGAAACCGTATCTCAATTAGCAGCAAGACAAATTCAATTTATTTCAAATCTTGAAAAAGCCCTTGTACGTATTGAAAATAAAACCTACGGTGTATGCAGAGTTACTGGTAAACTCATAGATAAAGCAAGGTTAAAAGCTGTACCTCACGCTACCTTAAGTATTGAAGCAAAAACAACTATGCGTAAACACTAATTTCAAGTTACTATAATCACAAAAACCCATCTTTCTCTTACGATAAGATGGGTTTTCTTTTTATGTTCTGTTTCTATATTTATAACTAAATATTTAAAAGAAAAAAACTTATCAATTTTAACGCTATTAGGAAATAAAATAAGTCTTTAAAAAGAAAAAATTGACAAATTGCCCTTACCTTTGCGCCCAAATTCACAACTCGTTATTTTAAAATATTAATATGTCTGGACAACTTAAAGAAGTACGTAATAGAATAAAATCGGTAAGTTCAACGCAGCAAATTACAAAAGCCATGAAAATGGTTAGTGCTGCAAAATTACGTCGCGCTCAAGATGCTATTACTCAAATGGCACCTTATTCTAAAAAGCTCCAACAAATGCTTAGTAATATTGTTAGCAACAATACCTCTGATATGGAATTGCCACTAGCTGAGGAAAGAACTGTTGAGAACGTATTGTTAATCCCAATCAGCAGTGATAGAGGTTTATGTGGTGCCTATAATTCTAATATCATTAAACTTACAAAAAGTGTCATTCAAGAAAAATATGCAAATGCGCAAGTGAGTATATTGCCCATAGGCAAAAAAGCTTATGAATTTTTCTTAAGAAATGGTTTTACTGTAATTGATAATTATTGGAGTTTATTTCAAAATCTAAATTTTGAAAGTGTTAGAGAAGCGGCTATTTATGCACAACAAGCCTTTTTAGAAAAAAAATACGACCGTATAGAGTTAGTCTATAGCCAATTTAAAAATGCGGCTATTCAAAATTTTGTATGTGAACCCTATCTACCAATTCCAAAAGTAGAAAAAACAGAAAATGCTAAAAACTCTGACTTCATTTTTGAGCCTTCAAAAGAGGTGATCCTTACTGAGTTAATGCCTAAGATACTAAATACACAAGTGTTTAAAGCTATTTTAGATGCCAACGCGTCTGAGCATGGTGCTAGAATGACTGCAATGGATAAAGCAAGTGAAAATGCAAATGAGCTTTTACGCTCTTTAAAAATCAGTTATAACAGAGCCCGTCAAGCAGCTATTACTACTGAGCTTACAGAGATTGTGAGTGGTGCAGCAGCATTGCAAGGCTAATTGATTTAAGTATAAATCTTACGATATAAAAAGGGCTCGTTTCTAAATGTAACGAGCCCTTTTTTATTGACGATAATCTTTAATTACAAGTTTAAGTTCGTTTAACTTCATCAATGCCTCAACAGGTGTAAGTACATTAATATCGGTCTCATTTAAAATTTTTTGGATAAGCCGCAAATCCTCTGTTAATCCATCAAAAATATTAAGTTGGTATTGGCTCGCTGGTTTTACTTTTTTTAAGCTTTCGGCAATCTGTTTATTGCTAGAATTTTTTTCTTCCAGCAGTGCCAAAATAGCCTCTGCTCTTGAGGTCAAATTAAGAGGCATACCAGCCATCTTAGCCACTTGGATACCAAAGCTGTGGCGGCTTCCACCTTTTTCTAATTTTCTTAAAAAAACAACATGGTTTTGTGTTTCTTTATGTGTAATATGGTAATTTTTCACCCCTTCACATTGATTCTCTAACTCGTTCAACTCGTGATAATGTGTGGCAAAAAGTGTTTTGGGTTTTTCTTTTCGTTGATGTAAATTTTCAACAATTGACCAAGCTATTGATATCCCATCGTAGGTGCTAGTACCTCTACCAATCTCATCTAGAAGCACTAAGCTACGCTCTGAGATATTATTGATGATGCTTGCTGTTTCTTGCATTTCAACCATGAAAGTACTCTCTCCACCGCTCAAATTATCTGAAGCGCCTACCCTAGTAAAAATCTTATCGGTCAATCCAATTACTGCGCTCGAAGCCGGCACATAAGAACCCATGTGTGCCATTAAAGTTATAATAGCTGCTTGTCTTAACAGTGCTGACTTACCACTCATATTGGGACCGGTAAGAATAATGATTTGTTGTTCCTCTTTATCAAGATATAAATCATTGGCGATATAGGCTTCGCCTTGTGCTAAGTTTTGTTCAATTACGGGGTGGCGTCCATCTTTTATTTCGAGGACTTGTTGCTCTGATAATTGTGGCTTACAATAATTGTTTTTAATAGCTATATGTGCAAAACAAAGTAAACAATCTAGTTGTGCTATGATAAATGCATTTTGCTGAATCGTATTGATAAAAGGGTCTATGGCCAATATCAGTTTTTGAAACAGATCAAGCTCTATCGCTAATATTTTATCTTCTGCACCTAATATTTTTTCTTCATATTCTT
>JBDHYE010000177.1:0-4338 GCA_039811245.1 Chitinophagaceae bacterium
GTTACAATGGATGATATAGCTTATAAATCAGGCTTATCTAAAAAAACGGTATATCTCTATTTTGACAATAAAAAAGAGCTCGTTACTGATACTTTAAGTTGGCATCATCAATGTATGAGAAATGATTGTATTACTCAATTAAGCCAATGTAAAGACTCTTTAGAAGTGCTTGTTAGAACCAGCTTGCATCTAGAATCTATATTTAAAAAGATTAACCCTATAGCATTAAATGAGCTTCATCGTTTTTTTAATGAGGGCTATCAGCACTTTAGAGCAAATATTGAACAGTTTATCACTTTTATCAAAAACAACCTTGAAACGGGAATTAAAGAAGGTATTTATAGAGAAAATATAAATCCAGAAGTTTTGTCTCGTTTCCACGTAGAAAGCTTGTGGATGATTATGATGCCTAACCAAATTATTAAAAATAGTGATGATATAGGTGATTATAGTAATGAAATACTATGTCATTTTATTTACGGCATACTTAATGCTAAAGGTTTAAAACTTTACGAAAAATATAAAGAAAAATATTACAACAAACTATAAAAAAACAACAATGAAATCGACATTAAGTCTATTAATAGCTATCGTTTGTGTCTTTACAGTACAAGCACAATCACAAGACCCTAACACATCTAGCCCTGTATCTTTAAGTTTAAAAGAGTGTATTGATTATGCCGTAAAAAATAGTGCTGCAGCAAAAAATGCACATATTGGAGTGGCTTTACAAAAAGCACAAAATGCAGAGGTAACTGGTAGGACATTGCCACAAATATCTGCTGAAGGTAAATACACACAGTTTATAGACATTCAGAAAATGTTTATCCCTGGTGCTTTTATGGGCTTACCCACTAATGATTATATTCCTGTAGCCTTCTCACCAAAACTAAGTAGTGTAGGTCAAATTAATGCTTCACAGTTGCTTTTTAATGGCAGCGTATTTGTTGCCCTTCAGGCACGAAATACGTTAATGTTATTGGCAAGACAAAAAGAAACTATGAGTCTTGAAGAGATTCGTTACAATGTTCAAAAAGCTTATGCTGCATTATTAGTAGCCCAAAAACAATACGCCGTACTTAAGAGCAGCTTGGCTTTAGTACATCAAAGCACACAAGATTTAGAAACCACATATAAAAATGGTTTAGTTGAAAAGATTGAAGTGTCTAGAATGCAGGTACAACAAAGTAATTTAGAATCGGATAGTTTAAATCTTGCTAATATGATTCAATTAAGTGAATCATTATTAAAATATACCATTGGTATGGATTTAAACACTCCTATTGTTTTAAGCGATAATATTGAAACTTGTACTCAAGATGCCGAAACCCTTTTGTTTAAAGAAACAGACCTTGAAAACAACAGCAATATTCAATTAGCAAAAACAGCCGTAAGACTAATGGAGTATGATTTAAAACGTTATCGTTTTGAAGGCTTACCAACCTTAGCCGCTTTTGGTAGTGCAGGTTATAACCGCTCAGGCAATGACCTTGACGGGATTATTAATAAACCTTATCCTGGTTTTTCATTAGTAGGCTTACAACTTACATTTCCCATTTTTGATGGCTTACAACGCTATAACAGAGTAAAGGCAGCTAAACTAAATCTTCAAAAAGCTGAGAATGATTTAGAAAATGCACGCTTAGGAATGCAGTTTCAAACACAAACAGCACGCACCACATTGGCTAATGCACTTAAAACAGCTGAAAGTAGAAAACGTACTATGGACCTCGCTACAGATGTGCTTACTCTAGCACAAAAGAAATATAAAGCAGGTGTGGGTTCTAACCAAGATGTGGTATTGGCACAAAGTGATTTCCTTAAAGCACAGTCCACTTACTTTGAAGCTGTATTAAGTATCGTAAATGCAAAAGCTGATTTAGAAAAAGCAGCAGGTCTCTTAAAATAAAACAATCCAAATTTTCAAACATTTTTTATGCAATCAATCATTTCAATGAAAAATTTCTCTTTAATAGTAGCGAGCTCCATATTATTGGTGTCTTGCGGTTCTGGCAGCTCTAATAATGCTGAAAAACTAGCCAAACTCAAATCAGAGCGAAGTGCTTTAGATCAAAAAATTAAAGAACTTGAAGTCGCTAATAAAGGTAAAAATCCACAAAAAGCAACACCAGTAAGCGTTATGACACTTAGCGCTCAAAAGTTTCAATCCAATATCGATGTACAATCTTCGGTAATAGGTCAAGAGAATGTTTTGGCTACCTCTCAAGCACCTGGTGTAGTAAGTCAAATATTAGTTCGTACAGGGCAAAAAGTAGCCAAAGGTCAAACCCTTGCAGTACTTGATGCCGCAGCTATTGAGCAACAAATAAAAGGAGTAGAGGTGCAGTTAAATCTTTTTAAAAGCCTTTATGAAAAACAAAAAAACCTTTTTGCTGAAAATATCGGTTCTGAAATACAATTGATGCAAGCAAAAGCACAATATGAAGGGGCTCAAAAGCAAAAAGAAGCCCTCATAGCTCAAAGAAATATGTATCGTATTATCTCACCAATTCATGGACAAGTAGATGTGATGAATTTGAAAATTGGAGATATGGTTAGCCCTGGACAAATAGGAATTCGTGTGGTGAATTTTGACGATTTAAAAGTAGAAGCTAATCTTGGCGAAAACTATATTGGTAAAGTAAAAACAGGCGACCCTGTTACCGTAATCTTCCCCGATTTGAATGATTCAATTCAAACAAAACTTAATTATGTAGGAAGACAAATTGACCCCATGTCTCGTTCATTTTTAGTACAGGTGCGTTTAGGAGATCATTCTAAAATTTATCCTAACATGTCTTGTAAGTTGAAAATAGCCAATTACCAAAACCCTAATGCTCTTGTTGTACCCGTACAAGTAATCCAAAAAACAGCAGAAGGTAATATGCTGTATATTGTTGAGAACAATAAAGCGAAAGCAGTTATTGTAGAAGTAGGTAAAAATTATGAAGGTCAAGTAGAAATACTCAGTGGCTTAAATACCGGCGACCAAGTGATTACCGAAGGTTTTGGAGATATTTCTAATGGAGATGCTATCCAAATCGCTCAATAAAACATAACTCAATATTAAAATTTAATCGCCAACACATAAAACGATTCAATGAAAGATAAATTTAAAGAGTTTAAGCCCTCCAGTTGGGCTATAGACAATAGAACAGCAATCTATATCATGACCATCATTATAACTCTTGTGGGTTTAATGTCATTCAATAGTTTGCCAAAAGAACAATTTCCAGAAATAAAATTGCCTCAAATCATTGTTCAAACCATTTATCCGGGTACCTCTCCCGATAATATGGAAAACCTTGTAACAAAACCAATTGAGAAGGAAGTTAAAAATTTAACGGGCGTTAAAAAAGTAACCAGTAACTCCTTTCAAGATTTTTCAGTAGTTATTGTAGAATTTAATACTGATGTATCAGTAGATAAGGCAAAGCAAGACGTGAAAGATGCGGTAGATAAAGCACGTACAGACTTACCCAGCAATCTGCCTAATGAACCAGAGGTGAAAGATATTGATCTTTCGGAGCTGCCAATCCTTTATGTAAACATCTCAGGCAATTACGATTTGAATAAACTTAAAATGTTTTCAGACCGTGTAAAAGATGAGATAGAAGAACTTAAAGAAATCAAACGTGTAGATATGGTCGGTGCATTAGAAAGAGAAATTCAAATTAATGTGGACCTCTATAAGATGCAAGCGGCAGGTGTAACCTTTAGTGATATCGAGCAAACAGTAGCTTATGAAAACATGTCTGCTACTGCTGGTGAGGTGTCTATGAATAATCAGAAAAGAATTATTAGTATCAGAAATGAGTTTAAAACTGCTGAACAAATAGCAAACCTTATTGTTAGAAACCAGCAGGGTAGAGCCCTTTACCTAAAAGATATTGCCGATGTAAGAGATAATTTTGAAGAACAAAAAAGCTATGCTCGACTTGATGGTAAAAATGTAATTACCTTAAATATTATTAAAGCGAAAGGTCAAAACTTGATAGATGCTTCTCATAAAATTGATAAGGTGATTGAAGATTTGAAGGCTACAACTTTGCCTAAAGATTTAGATATTGTAATTACCGGAGACCAATCAGAAGGTACTGAAACCACCTTACACGACCTTATTAATACCATTATTATTGGTTTCATTTTAGTAACCATCATTTTGATGTTCTTTATGGGTGTTACTAATGCCTTGTTTGTGGCTTTATCAGTACCACTATCTTGTGCAGTAGCCTTTTTAGTAATGCCAGGCCTTGGTTTTACTTTAAATATGATTGTGTTATTCTCTTTCTTACTTGCATTAGGTATCGTAGTAGATGATGCTATTGTGGTAATTGA
>JBDHYE010000178.1:0-4310 GCA_039811245.1 Chitinophagaceae bacterium
AGAGCGCATATTCACTTGTGCAGGTATCATATTGTTACAAGGTTATGGCTTGACAGAAACAGCAGTAGTAGTAGCTGTTAATCGTTGGGAACAATCTAAAAGATGTTTTGGTACTGTAGGACCAACAGTTGAAAATTCTATCGTTAAAATTAATCCTGAAGATGGTGAGATACTCATTAAAGGGCCAAGTGTTATGATGGGTTATTATAAAAATGAACAAGCTACTCGTGAAGTGATAGACCATGAGGGCTTTTTTCATACAGGTGATGTAGGCTCCTTTGTTGGTAATTTTTTAAAAATAACCGACCGAAAGAAAGAAATTTTTAAAAATAGTTCTGGTAAATATATAGCACCAGTAGCTTTAGAAAATAAACTTAAAGAGTCTAAATATATTGAACAATGTATGATTATTGGCGAGGGTGAAAAATTTGTTTCGGCATTGATTGTTTGTTCTGAAGCCAACTTTAAAGAATATTTTGAACGACAGCAAATTCCCTGGACAGGCTATACGTCATTAGCAAATCATGAATCAGTGCATCAGTTAATAATGCAGCATATAGCAAATGTCAATAAGCATTTAGCCCCTTTTGAACAAATCAAAAGACCGCAAATACTCTCTACACAATGGTCTGTAGAGAGTGGCGAGATTACACCTAAACTAAGTTTAAAACGAAAGGTGATTTTAGAAAAGAATAAAGAATTGATTCAAAAGATATTTTTGAAGAATTAATCTAACAATATTTCTCCTGTCATTTCTTTAGGTATTTCTAAACCCATATAATGCAATATACTAGGCGCTATATCGTCTAATTTGCCATTCTTTAAAGAGCCTTTGTAATCATTGCTGATTAAATAAAGCGGTACAGGATTTAAAGAGTGTTGTGTATTGGGACTGCCATCTTCATTGATCATATAATCAGAGTTGCCATGGTCTGCGGTAAGGAATACCGCATAATTATTGGCTAAAGCTACTGGCACAATTTCTTCTACACAAGCATTAACCGTTTGAACAGCTTTAACTACAGCATCCCATACGCCGGTATGTCCAACCATATCTGTGTTGGCAAAATTTAGACAGATAAAATCAGCAGTATTATTTTTTAAGGCATCAATAAGCGCATCTTTAAGCGCATAAGCACTCATCTCTGGTTTCAAATCATAGGTGGCTACATCACGAGGAGAATCTTTTAGAATACGGCTTTCCCCTTCAAACATTTTTTCTCTACCACCAGAAAAAAAGAAAGTAACGTGCGGGTATTTTTCTGTTTCCGCCATTCTGATTTGTGTTTTGCCTTGTTTTGATAAGGCTTCTCCTAAGGTGTTTTCTAAGTTGTCGCTATGAAATATTACTCCAACATTCTGATAAGTTTTATCGTATTCTGTCATGGTTACATAATGCAATGCCATTTTATTCATGTTGTTAGCTTCAAAATCCTTTTGGGTTAAGGTTTCTGTAATCTCTCTACAACGGTCTGTTCTAAAATTAAAACAGATCACCACATCACCATCTTGAATGGGTGCTAAGGCATTACCATCTTGGTCTGTAAGCACAATAGGCTCAATAAATTCATCTGTAATATTGTTCTGATAAGAGGCTTCAATGCTTTGAAGCGCATTTGTACTTTTGTTTCCTTTGCCCAAAACCATTGCTGCATAAGCTTTTTCAACACGTTCCCAACGTTTGTCGCGGTCCATAGCATAATAGCGCCCACATACTGTAGCTAATTGTGCATTATGATGCTCTAAACATTCTTGAATTTCTTTAATAAAACCTAAACCACTTTTGGGGTCACAGTCTCTACCATCTGTAAATGCATGTACGGCTATTTTAGGCACCTGGTACTCATGCGCATAAGTGATAAGCGCTTCTAAATGCTTAATATGTGCATGTACCCCTCCATCGCTCACTAAACCTATAAAATGTAAAGTTTTGTTTTCTTTCTTTGCTGTTTCAAAAGCGTTAAGGAGTACTTTGTTTTTTTGGAGCTCTCCTGTTTTGATGGCTACATTTACTCTTTGCAACTCTTGATATACTATTCGGCCTGCTCCTATATTCAAATGACCCACTTCAGAATTACCCATTTGTCCATCGGGTAAGCCTACGGCTTCACCACAAGTGATCAGCTCTGAATGTGGGTATTGATCTTTTAAACGATTGATAAAATGGGGTTGAGCAAAGGCTATGGCATCTGCTTGTGCTACAGCACCTTTGCCCCAGCCGTCCATAATTAGTAGTAATGCTTTTTTTGACATGCTGCAAAGATAAGTTTTGTACTATTTTATAAAGCGTATTTTATAATGGATATTTTTAATGCCCTTGAACGCTATCAAGTATTTTTAAATTGTACTTAGCTTTTAACATTTACAAAAGAGTTTAAAACTTGAATATTTTAAAAAGTACTCTATTTTTGTTCTCTTTTAAAAATAAATATCATTTTATGAAATTTAAACCAAGCCTTCTTGCTTTGGCTACTTCTTGCTTTATAGGCTCTTGCGGCTCGCAGCAAAAAGAAGTTAATGCGCAAGATAAAAACAGCACTTTTAAGTTTTTAGATGCTGCCAATATGGACACTAAAGTGAGTCCAAGTGATAATTTCTTTATGTATGCCAATGGAGCTTGGTTAAAAAATAACCCCATACCGGCTACAGAAACACGCTGGGGTAGCTTTAATACACTTGAAGAGAGTAATTTAAAAATTCTACATGAACTATTAGAAGCTGCTGCTGCTAAAACTGATGCTCCAAAAGGGAGTGCAGATCAAAAAGTGGGTGATATGTACCGCAGTGGTATGGATACCAACGCGATTGAAAAAGCTGGAATAACTCCACTAAAACCTTGGTTAGACCGCATTGATGCGATAAACAGTCCTGAGGCTTTATTAAAAGAAATATTAGTTCAACACACCGAAGGTATAGGTCCTGTTTTTGGATTTTATGTTTCTCCAGACGATAAAAATGTTAGCCAACAAATCTGTCAAGTATTTCAAGGTGGTTTAGGCTTGCCCGATAAAGATTATTATTTTGCTAATGATACCCGTACCATTAAGATTAGAGAAGAGTACAAAATGTACATTAACAAAATGCTTAAATTAATGGGTGTACCTGAAGATAAAATTTTTATCGAAACAGCAGATATTCTTAACCTAGAAACCGCACTAGCAAAAGCTTCTATGGGTAGAGTAGAGATGAGAGACCCTTATAAATTATACAATAAATTTAGCCTAGCTGCCATCTCAAAACAAACTCCTAATATCAATTGGGTGGACATGTTTAAACAGTTAAAAGTAACAGGTCAAGATAGTGTTATTGTAGGGCAGCCACTATTTATGGCAGAGTTAGGTAAGCAGTTAAAAGCTACACCTATTAAACATTGGAAATCTTACTTGAAATTTCACCTAGTAAATGGTATGGCGCCATTTTTAAGTAAAAATTTTGACGAAGCACGTTTCGGTTTTTATGGTAAAACCTTAAGAGGACAAGAAAAACAACAAGAGCGTTGGAAAAGAACTTTGCGTGTGGTAGATGGTTCTATAGGTATGCTTTTAGGTCAAATGTATGTGGATAAAACCTTTAAGCCTGAAGCTAAAGCAAGAATGCTTGATTTGGTGAATAACTTACAAAAAACCTATGGCGACAGAATTATGCGCTTAGATTGGATGAGTGATGCTACCAAACAAAAAGCTATGGGTAAGCTCAATACCTTTATTAAGAAAATCGGTTACCCTGATAAATGGAAAGATTATTCTAAGCTTGAAATTGTTGGCAATGATTATGTAAAAAATGTTATTGCTTCTTCTAAATTTGAATATGATTATAATATTAGCAAGTTAGGTAAACCCGTGGACCGTACAGAGTGGGGTATGACACCTCCAACAGTGAATGCTTACTATAATCCAGCATTTAATGAAATTGTTTTCCCTGCTGGTATTTTACAATATCCTTTCTTCTCAGATGCTGCTGATGATGCTGTGAACTATGGTGGTATTGGTGGTGTTATCGGTCATGAAATGACCCATGGATTTGACGACCAAGGTTGCCAATATGATGCCGATGGAAATTTAAAAAATTGGTGGACTCCAGAAGATACCGAGAAGTTTAAAAAGAAAACAGGTATGGTCGTAAAGCAATTTGATGCTTATACAGTATTAGATACCGTACACGTAAATGGTCAATTAACATTGGGTGAAAACCTTGCAGACCTTGGTGGTTTAGCAATAGCTTATGAAGCTTTTAAGAAAACAAAACAAGGTCAATCTGAAGAAAAAATAGATGGTTTTACTCCAGACCAACGCTTCTTCCTCTCTTGGGCA
>JBDHYE010000179.1:0-4297 GCA_039811245.1 Chitinophagaceae bacterium
CTATTTGCGACCATCTTTATTTAGAAACGAATAGAAGTAAACTACAGCGATACTATGCGATGCATTATAATCGTTTTCCAGACTTTTTAGATTATATCGAAAAAGTAAAAATGGATATCCGTCTAAAAAACTCTAAAGTAGATCCTAGAGATATTGCATTTTTTGCTCCTGCTCTTCAAAATTTTCCGGTTGGTATTTGTAAAATAGAAGGTGCTGCAAAAGGTACCGTAGCTCATCTTACTTCTGATCATTTATTTATCTCTGATGGGTTTTCTACCCTTAAAGGAGATTTTGACATTGTAGGTTTGCCAGATATTGATAAAACGATATTTACGGTCAATCAAGCAGAAATTATGACCAGTGGCGGCTCTATTTTAAAATATGCCCCAATGCTAAAATCTAATCCCAACTTAAATCTTGATGCCTTAGATTATGCTTATTTTAAAGGAGCATTTAAGGGTACATTAAGTGACTTTAAAACCAAAGGAAGTTTAACCAGTAATTTAGGAAATTTGGATTTAGATGTACTGATGAAACTACCCGAGCACCAAAAACCTTATTATAGCGGTACTGTACATTCTGAAGTCTTTGATATTGGACGCTTATTAAACCAAAATAGCTTAGGTAAAACCAGTTTACAAGCACAAATTGAAGGAAATAGTTTTGATGCAAAGGGTTTTAATATTAATGCCAAAACTCAAATCAAAGACTTTGTATTTAATGGTTATACCTACCGTAATATTATTGCTGAAGGGCTTTTTGATAAAAATAAATTTGATGGAAAGCTGCTCATGAATGATACCAATATTTCATTAGGTTTCTACGGGGCTATTGATTTTAGTGATGAAAATATTAAGGTCAATGCTACGGCTAACTTGTTAAGTAGTGATTTAAAAGCGTTACATTTTGTAGAAGTTCCCACTACACTTTCTGCCGACTTTGACTTAAACTGTTCTGGTAAAACCATAGATGATTTTATAGGTTCTGCAAAACTGTATAACATTAACTTGCTAAGACATCAACAAAGAATGGATCTTGACTCTATTAATATCCTTTCTTATTACGATGCTAATGTTAAACGGATAGACATAGAAAGTAACTTATTAAGTGCTAAAATTAATGGGCAATATCAATTAAGTGCATTGCCCAATGCGATGCAATATTATTTAAGCAATTACTTACCCAATTATATTAGTAAACCTAAAACGATTGCCAGCAATCAAAATGTAAATTTCACAATTGAAACCCACGAAGTCAATGAACTCTTAAGAGCATTTACCTTATATGGCAGTGGTTTTGATAGCTCAACCTTTAAAGGTAGTTTCAATACAGCAGCTCAAAACCTAAACCTACAAATGCAAGTACCTTATGGTAAAATAGGCGCGGTTAAAATTTATAATTCTTCTTTAATTGGTAATGGGAATGTTCAAAATATCAATATTCAAAGTAATATTGAAAAAATGGTTGTTGCCGATAATCTTTTAAATACATCATTAAATCTTGATGCTACTGTAGGTAATGATTCTATTCTCTATAAAATAGTGACCAAAAGTGATGAACAAATTGGTACTGCTACAATATCTGGTAATATCGTGGCAGAAAATGAACAGTTGATTTTTGCATTTAATCCTTCAGAATTTTATTTAAATAATGCTAAATGGAATATTACTGGCAATAATAGAATTATATACAATAGTACAAATCTAGAAGTTTATGACTTTAATTTGAGTTCTGGTTTACAACAGATCAATATTAATACGTTAAAAGAGGCATCACAACCTATTGTAATTACGGCAAAGAATATTGATATCGCTCAGTTTGCTGCATTAAGTGATGCAGCACAATACCAACCAGAAGGAAGAATTAATGGTATGATTAAATTGGAAAACATTTTGTCAAAACCTGTTATAAACTCCAACATAGAAGCCAATGATGTAAAACTTTTTGGTCAAAATGTAGGAATGATAAAGTTAGTGGGTAATTATAACGATGCTCAAAAGCTTATAGAGTTAGATAAACTAAGCGGAATATATGGTGAAAATTACCAGCTTGATGCGAGTGCTAAGATATCCTTTGATAGTAACAGCACTCAACCCATTGATGCTATGATAAATATTTCTAACTTTCCTCTTCCATTGATTGCACCCTTGTTAGAAGGTTATGCATCAAATGTTGATGGCTTATTAAAAGGAAATGTATCCATACAAGGCGCAATGGCAAATCCCACTATTGAAGGGAAACTAAATTTGAAAAATACCATTGCTAAAGTTGATTATACTGGTGCACTTTACACAATACCAGATGCCAATATTTTAATCCATAATAAAAACATTGTTTTAGATAATATCCAACTTTATGATGTTTTTCAAAACCAAGCAATAGCTAAAGGAAGCATTACACTGAATCAACTCAACAATCCAAAATTTAATATCCAATTAGAAACTGATGAGTTAGAATTAGTACAACTTAAAGAGAATGAGAATGAGTTATTCTATGGGCATGTCATAGGTTATGCACGTTTTGGCTTAACAGGGTCTTTAAAAGATATGCGTATGTCTATAACAGCACGCCCAACGCAAAAATCTGCTCTGTATTTACCCTATAATGGTGCAGGAGATCATAGCCCCAATAATACTTATATTTTCTTTAAAACATTAGGGGCTTCGCAAAATACGGCTGCTCTAAAACCCAAAGATAAATTGAGTGTAAAAATCACAGCAGTATTGAATAATTTCTTAGACGTAGCTTTAGTATTAGATCCTAGCACAGGAGACCAAATTACTGCAAATGGCAATGGTAATTTATCTATTGATGTGCCTGCCAATGAAGATTATTCAATGTTTGGTACTTATAATATTGATAAGGGGAGTTACCTATTTACTTTTAGACAAGTGATCGCCAAGACATTTAATATTAATTCCGGTAGTACCATCAGCTTTGCTGGAAATATTGCTAATACTAAACTTAATGTAAAAGCTACATATCCTACCAATGCACGCCTTTATGACCTATTAGATGCTAATAAAGCACAACTATTAAGCTCAAAAGAAGAAGAAGATGCTAAAGCCACTCAACCTGTCAATGTAGAGCTGCAAATGTTAGGTACCTTATCCAATCCTGAATTAAATTATCAGATAGAATTACAAGAAAAACGCTCTTTGGGTACAACAGCCTATGCCGAATTAAACCGTATTAATAATAGTGATAAAACGGCATTGACCAACCAAGTAAGTGCATTGTTATTATTAGGCGCATTTATTCCTTCGCAAGGGATATCTAGTACTATGGCTGTAACTGGGGCTAAAAATACAATGGGTGATGTATTAGCTTCGCAAATGTCGCCATTGTTAAGTAATGCTCTAAATAAGGTTTTAGGTGATAAAAACCTTCAAGTAATGTTGCAATACAAAAGCTTTGGACAAGATGCTATTAATAGCTCACAAAGTGGTCCTGCGATGAGTGCTGAAACTCGTAACCAGATTAAATTTGGACTAAAGAAAAACTATTTTAATGACCGTTTGAGTTTACAAGTAGGTAGCGCTTACGACTGGGGTCGCCCTAATAGCAATAACCAAAATGCTACCAATTTTAACTTAGCAGGAGATTTTAGAGCCCAGTATTTACTTAGTCCTGATGGTAACCTGAGCTTAGTAGGTTTCCGCTCTAGCAATTATGATATTTTTTATGGTAACAATATTGCACGTACAGGTTTAGGTTTAACTTACCGCAAAAGCTTTGATAACTTTTATGAGTTTATACACTCCAAAAAGCGTGTAGCTAGAGAGTTACGCGAAAATCAAAAAGGTGTAGCACCTTAATGTGTTGGGAGGCAAAATTTTAATAAATCGATTATTTTTTGCTTTGATTATTTTCGGTAACAATGATATAATCTGCTAAGCGGTCGTAACTGTCCCAATCGGGTTTGCTAAAATCATCTGCATAAAAACAGCTTATTGTTTTTATTCTTAAATCTTTATCTCTACGTATTAATTGGCTTACGGTACCTAAGTAGTTATCGCTATGAAAACGTCCAGCAATATGAAATACTAAACCATTTTTCTTATTGTCTTTTACTGCTTGCTCTATATGTTTTGCCATAGTAGCGTCCCACAAGCATTGTGAGGCATACATATTAGGGCTATGAATCTTATCCTCACCTCCAAACAGGGCTACAAATTTTTTATAATAAGCACCGCTTTTAGGGGCATAAACCGGAAGCTTTGAAATATAGCTTTTAGAAGCTCTGTTTAAACTATCTAAACTTTTTGGTCCTCTCCGGCTCATAAGGTTATTGTAT
>JBDHYE010000180.1:0-4294 GCA_039811245.1 Chitinophagaceae bacterium
CAAGCTATTTTTGATACTTTACAATTTGTTTACGAAAAACAACTCCATTTTTACTCTAACGCCTGTGGCTATTCTTATAACTATATTTTGAAAACGGTGAACAGTACTAAACATCAGTTGGATTCGTTTAAGTTGCTTTCCAACCAAGTAAATACCAAAGCCAATAATGAAAATATCCATTTATATTTTTAGTGTTTTTCTGTTGTTACTCCAAGCGCCAAATCTAAAAGCTCAGGAGCTTGAGAGTGCTGAAACGAGTGATGCTTCGCCAGATAAAAGTGCATCACAATTGGATTCTTTTCATCAAATTAGGCTGGGCATTGATGTTTCAAAATTGACACTTAATTATTTTCAAAGTACTAAGAAAGCTGTAGAATTTTCTATAGATTATTATCATAAAAAAGAACAATACTACGTATTAGAAGGAGGCTGGGGTGGTTCTAAGATTAATTACCCCGATTTAAATTATCAAAGTCAAAATAGTTTTTTACGATTCGGTTTTGATAAAAGTATGTATAAAAGAAAACAGCCTCGCGACTGGGGTATGGCATTTTTTGGATTACGTTATGGATTGGCTTTTGTCCAAAGAGATATTGCAAGTTATACCACAAATGATGGCTTAGGCAATAGTACACAGGGTAGCATTGCTGCAAAAAATTCTACTTTACATTGGTTGGAATTCTGTGGCGGTATGAAATTAGAGCTATTCCCGGGTTGTTTTAGTGGTTGGACGGTTAGAGCTAAAATATTAATGAACCAAAAAACCATGGGCGATTATTGCGGGTTACGGACTGGGTGAAAAAATTACTGCCTTCGATTATAATTTCTACATAGCCTATGCACTGACGTGGAGGTCAAAAAATAAATAGCCTTAAATATAAATAGCCATTTATGAAAATACTACTCATTCGCTTTTCATCAATTGGTGATATTGTACTCACATCACCTATTATTCGTTGTCTTAAACAGCAATTAGACCAATGTGAAATCCACTATCTTACTAAGCAAAATTTTACGTTTATTTTAGAGGCCAATCCCTATATTGATAAAATACACAGTTTTGAACAACAGTTATCACCTGTGATTGAGGTCTTGAAAAAAGAATCATTTGATATTGTTATTGACCTCCATAAAAACCTTCGAAGCAGTAGTGTTTGTAAAGCCCTCAAAACAAAAGTTTACCGTTTTGATAAATTGAATATTCAAAAATGGCTCTATGTCAATTTTAAAATAGATACATTGCCCGATAAAAGTATTGTTGATCGTTATTTTGAAGCTATAGAACCCTTAGGGGTAAAAAATGATGGACAAGGTTTAGATTATTTTATCCCCGAAAAAGACATTACGCAGCATAAAGATATCCCAATGAGCCATTGGGCAGGATATGTAGCTTTTGTCGTAGGGGGCTCTTATTTTACTAAAAAATTACCCATTGCCAAATGGATTGAAATCGCACAACAATGCCCAATGCCTATTATCTTGTTAGGGGGCGAAGAAGATAGGGCTTTTGCTGCCGAAGTAGCCGCATTAGACCCAATAAAGATTTATAACTCTTGTGGCAAGTTTAATTTTAACGAGTCTGCCGATTTAGTAAAAAACGCTAAAGCTGTTTTTAGTAACGATACCGGATTAATGCATGTAGCCGCTGCATTTAAAAAACCAATTGTTTCTATTTGGGGCAATACCAGTCCAAAATTTGGAATGTTCCCTTATTATGGTTTTAACAATTTGGCTAAACAAGTAGCACAACAACATTACATTCTAGAAAAAAATAATTTATCTTGTCGTCCATGCAGTAAATTAGGCTACGCTAAATGCCCTAAAGGGCATTTTAAATGTATGAATAATTTGGATACTAGTAGTTTAGATATATTTATTAATAAATACATAAAGGTATCCAACCTTAGAAATTAAAATCTCGTCTTATATTATAATTGTTAAAGAAAAGCTAGCAGAAAAAAAATTAAGAACAAATTTGCATTTTTGGTGTCGTGATGTTAAATTTGTTAGCATTTGAAAAATAGAGAACTATGAAAAGGACTTCCACAAGCCTATTACTATTATTATTTACAGTATTCCTGTTTGGATTTCAAAACAATGCTAAGGCGAATAGAGCCGCAGCAGCAGATATTGCCTATAAATGGGTGAGTGATTCAACTTACTTGATAACTTATACTTTTTATAAAGATTGTGGTGGTGCTACAGCAGAACCTAGCACAGTAAATGTGTGTTATTATAATACTTGTAACCTAGACAGAGGTAATATTACTTTAAACAAAAAAACACCTTTAGGTAGTAATGGTCAAGAGGTTCAAGCGGGTTGTTCTGCTGGTTCTTTAAGTACTACTTGTTCTGCAGTACCCGGTACTTTAAGGGGCTATCGCAAATGGGTTTATGAAGGTACTGTTATTTTACCTTCAAGATGTGATTCTTGGCATTTTGCTGTTTCTATTGGCTTCCGTAATGGTGCAATTACAAATTATACCGTACCGGGTTCTAACAATAATTTGTATGTAGAAGCTACTCTTAATAATGTTGATGCACCGGGTAGTTCTTCACCTACTTTTACCACAGCACCGATCCAATATATGTGTAATGGTACAAAGCAAAGCTATTTCTATAATGGTGTTGATGCCGATGGTGATGTGTTATCTTACTCTTTGATAGACCCAGCAAGTGCTGCCGATAACCAAGTTACTTGTTCTTATCCTGCTACTCCTACAAGTTATGTTTTTGCTGGTGGCGCTCTTGGCGGTACTTCTTTAACTAATAATCCTTTTGCTACTGGTACTTCATTTAATTTAGATGGTACTAATGGTACAATGACGTTTACGCCTACTGCGGTTCAAACTCCTCAATTAGCCTTATTAGTAACTAAAAAAAGAGGCGCAAAAGTAGTGGGTTCTGTTATCCGCGATATGCAATTTGTAGTATCTAATGGTTGTACGCCATCAGGTATTGCTTTTTTAATTGATTTTCCTGCTTCAACAGCAGCATTAAGTGCAGGAGTCATCACTCCTGGTCCTGCAGGTGCACCTACTACCGGTGCTTATGTATGCCCTAATGTATCTCATACTATTAAGTATAACCTGAATGCTGCTGCTGGTACTACTATTAATGTAACCGGCGATAACCATTTAACCTTCTCTCCTACATCTGCTACTTCAACAAATACAATTGTGGGCAATGGTACAAATGTGATTAATGGTACATTTGATTGGACTCCTAATGAAACAGATCAAGGTCAAAAATATTTAGTTATTCGAAGCACGGTTTGTACTCCTGGCAACCCTACTCAAAATAGATTGGATACTATTCCTATATTCACAGGTATCACCGTAGATATTACGGCTACTGACACTATGATATGTTTAGGCGAGATATCTAATCTATGTGCTGATGAAACAGGTTATACTGGCATCACAATAGATTGGAGCACCACAGTTCCTGGTTCAGGTATGCCTTCAGGTTCTTTAGGTATTACAACACCCACCTTACCTTGTACAGATGTATATTCATCTTCTACAGCTACCTATTTAGTAACTACGAATCATCCGGGATATTGTAACAGAGTAGAGCCTGGTAAAACAGCACTTACAATTAACCAAGATGAAATTAAAATTGTAGTGGCGAATCCTAAAATTGACGTTGGTCCGGATACCGTTATGTGTAGCTACTCTCAACTACAATTAAATGCTAACTTATTGAATCCTCAGCCAGAACTTACTTATGAATACACTTGGACTCCGGGTCATTATTTAGATAATCCTTCAAGTGCTCAACCAATTTTGAAATTTTCTGATACTTCAACAGTTCCCGATTCTATTGTTTTCTATTTAAAAGTGGTAACACATCCAGATACTACTTGCTTTAAATTAGACACTGTTGTTGTCCATATATTGAAGGGCTTTTATATACTTACCGGAGACCAACCCGGGGAGATAACGGGACTGGGATATGATAAACGACAGAAAGGCATAAGTGATACTGCTATATGTACAGGTCAGTCTGTAGCTCTTGTGGGCTGGGGAGACCCACGGTATAACTATGTTTGGACTCCTTCTACAGGTGTGTCTACTCCTACAGATTTTAAAACAGGTATGACCCTTACCCCAACAACCACTACCACCTATTCTTTAACGGCATCACGTAATGGTTGTAAGGATAGTACAAAACAAGTAGTGATTACTGTTGAGCCTTTCCCTGTAGTAGATGTTGGACCAGATAGAACAATTTGCTTTGGTGATACCATACATATGTTAGGAACCATTACGCCAAGTCCTGATGTTTTCCC
>JBDHYE010000181.1:0-4293 GCA_039811245.1 Chitinophagaceae bacterium
TTTTCGTTAAAATGAAAAATTCTATATTAAAAATATCAACACGTATCATACACAGCCTATTTTGCTACTAAATAGAAATTGCAGAATAGGATATTATAGTCAAATTTAATATGCGTTACTATAAATCATTCTACCCTATAAGGAAACCAATTTTCTTCAGTAATTTCACAGCAATTTTTTTAAACCAAATTATGCGGAACATTTACGGTATTCTTATTATTTTATTTATTAGTGGCATTGGGGCAGCACAAGCACAATCCTCAATGCATTACAGAAGCAGCGACAATCCTTATTATTGGAAAAATCGGAAGCCCCATGCGGAATATTGGCAACAAGATGTGCATTATGATATCAAAGCCCGTATAGATGAAGAACTACATAAAATAGAGGGCAGCATTAAGATGGATTATTGGAACAATTCTCCCGACACTTTAAATGAGCTCTATTTTCACCTATTTCAAAATGCATTTGTTAAAGGTTCTTACTTACATCAATTAGAAAAAGAGAATAAAGTAAAAGCGCGTCTTGGTGCTATGGAAGCTGCCGGAAAAGGGGTTATCATACAACATATTGCTCAAGGCAATACCGTTTTAGAAAGTACTTTAGACAATACCCTACTCAAAGTAAAACTTAAGCAAGCCATAATACCTGGAGCACATACTCAAATAGCGATTCAGTTTGAAACCTATTATGACCGTGGCGGCACACGTAGGCGCATGCAGATGTATGATGCCTGGGGTTTTATGCACTATAATGGTGTACAATGGTTTCCTAAAGTATGTGTCTATGATGCTAAAATGGGTTGGGATACTTATCAACATTTGAATAAAGAATTCTATGGAGAGTTTGGCAGTTATGATGTTTCATTAGATTTTCCGAGTAATTATATAGTAGAAGCTACCGGACAATTAGAAAACCGTGAAGAGGTACTGCCAGCAGCACTTAGAGCCAAATTAGATGTTAAAAATTTTGCGAATAAAAAATGGGACGAAGCACCTTCTATCATTATACCTTATCAAAAAGGAGCGCGCAAAGTTTGGCATTTTTATGCGGAAAATGTGCACGATTTTGCCTTCACCGCAGACCCTTCCTACCGTATTGCAACAACCTATTGGAAAGGTATAGAATGTGTAGGTTTAGTACAAGAACCTCATGCCTCAGGCTGGCAAAATAGTGCTGAATATGTAGCAAAAATCATTAAAACATTTTCTGAAGATTTTGGACATTATGCCTATCCTAAAATGGTAGCTGCCGATGCACGTGATGGAATGGAATACCCTATGCTCACCTTAGACGGAGGAAAATCGCCTAGCTATAATGGCTTATTGGTACATGAAATAGGGCATAACTGGTTTTATGGTATGGTAGGTAGTAATGAAACATACAGAGCCGCCATGGACGAAGGTTTTACCCAGTTTCTAACCGCTTGGGGCTTATCAAAAATTGATGGTCCTATTATCCCAAAATCCAAAGGAAAACCCTATTGGAAAAATAAGTTTAGTGAGAGCAGTAGGCAGGTAGATAAGAGTGTTTTTAATGCCTACCATTATGATGCACTCCAACAAAATGAAGTGCCCCTCAATACCCATTCCGACGATTTTAACAGCGCTCTTGGGCATGGAGGCGGCTACCGCTTGGTGTATTACAAAACCGCTTCAATGCTATACAACCTACAATATACCTTAGGCGATTCTTTATTTGCAGCAGCCATGCAACATTATTTCAATCAATGGAAAATAGCTCATCCTTATTTTGAAGATTTCAAAAAATCAATCATGGATTTTACTAAGGTAGATTTAAACTGGTTTTTTGACCAATGGTTTGAAACCACCAAAACCACCGATTATGCCATTGGGCGTATTCAGAAAGTTCAAGGCGACTCGCTTTTTAAAATCCGTTTTAAACGGAAATCATCTATGCAAATGCCGATTGATTTTACCGTTGAAGCTAAAGATGGTAAAGCCTATAACTTTTATATCCCCAATACTTGGTTTGAAAAACAAACCGATGCTACTGTACTACCCAAATGGTACGGTTGGGGCAAACTCAATCCTCGTTATGATGCGCTAGTGAACATTCCCGGAGGCATAAAGAAAGTGCAGATAGACACTTCTATGCGTTTGGTAGATATTAATATGGCAAACAATTTTAAATATCGTGGTTTACCTATCAGTCCAGATTTTATAAAATTATCTTGGGACGGTGCTACCAGCAAGGCTTGGGACCGCAAGCTTTACCGCCTCTATGCTATGCCTAACCTCTGGTGGAATGCCGTAGATGGTATCAAAATAGGAGCACAGTTGGAAGGCGATTATTTATTTACCTTACACAAGATCAAAGCTAATATTTGGTGGAACAGCCATATAGCACAGCTAGCGGCTTATCAAGCCGGAGCAGGTCAAGGTACTTATGACCAATATGCTGCGCTGAATTATGCCTTACAATATACTAGTCCTTTTAGCATTAAAAACCCCAAACTTCAACTCCAGTTAGACTCTAGGTTTTTAGACGGCTTATGGTATCAAAAATTAGGCGCTTCGTGGGCTTTGAGCGACCATCAAATATTTAGTGTTTATGGTTTAAGTATGTGGCGTCCTTTATCTTATGATAAAGATTATCTGTTTGCCCCTAAAGAGTGGAGCAGTACCCGTGCAATGCCTAACAGTTCTATCAATCTAGCTTATAACCAGCAATACCGTACTATGCAGAGTAATGGCTCTTGGAATGTACATTTTAGAGCGCCCTTTTTAACAGGCAATCACAGCAACTCATTTCAATACAGTTATGCACAACTAGAATGGATCAACCGCTTAAATATAGACAAGCTGGTATTGAAAACCCGATTATTTGGACGTTATGGTATGGGTCAAAATATCCCTTACGAATCTGCATTATATGCAGCTGGAGCTAACCCCGAAGAGATGATGGACGATAAACTCACAAGGAGTATTGGTTGGGTACCTACTAATTGGTACGGTGACATTTCAAGATATAATACCAATCATTTCCAATATGGTGGCGGACTTAATTTAAGAGGCTATAATGGTTATTTCTTGGCCGATGAACGCCAGAATGAAGTTATGATCGCTTATAAAGGTAAGAGTGGAGCTGCAATAAATGCAGAATTAGAGTTTAGTAACTATTTTAAATTCCAACCAAAATTTACAAAAAAATGGTTGCAACTGAGTAGTTACTTTTTTGCAGATGCCGGAATTATGCAACTGAGTCGTTATGATAGTATCCAAAACTATTGGAACATAAAACCAACTACTATGCTGAGCGATTTAAGAGTTGATGCTGGTTTGGGTTTTGCCTTTACGATTAAAAAATTTGGTGCTTTTGACAAGTTGAAGCCCCTCTGCTTACGTTTAGACTTGCCTATGTTTATCAACCGTCCACCCTATGCTAATCCACAATATTTCAACTTACGTTATGTAGTAGGGATTAGTCGTTGTTTTTAAGAAAAAATGACAGCCTCCAAAAATTATTTGGAGGCTGTTTTTTAAAAAAATACTAAAGCATAAAAGAATATTAGTCTCTTAGCACATTACGGCTAATAACAATTTTTTGTACTTCTGAAGTTCCTTCATAAATCTGAGTGATTTTAGCATCACGCATTAAACGTTCTACGTGGTATTCTTTTACATAACCATAACCACCATGTATTTGAACCGCTTCATTGGTTACCCATTGTGCAATTTCTGAGGCATATAGTTTAGCCATTGCAGCAGCTTGTTCATAATCTTGGTGTTGATCTTTAAGCCATGCCGCTTTTAAGCATAATAATCTTGCGCCTTCAATAGCAGTAGCCATATCTGCCAATTTAAATGCTATAGCTTGGTGGTGTTGAATCTCTTTACCAAAAGCTTTTCTTTCTTTAGAATATTTCAAGGCTAATTCATAAGCGCCGCTAGCAATACCTAAGGCTTGAGAAGCAATACCAATACGACCTCCAGCTAGGGTTTTCATAGCAAATTTAAAGCCAAATCCATCTTCACCTATTCTATTTTCTTTGGGTACTTTTACATCTTGAAACATAATGCTGTGTGTATCACTACCACGAATACCCATTTTGTTTTCTTTTGCCCCTACTACTACACCGGGTGTATTTTTAGGGATAATTAAAGCATTGATCCCTCTATGTCCTTTTTCAACATCAGTTTGTGCGATGACTAAATAATAGGTAGCAGAATTTCCATTGGTAATCCAGTTTTTAATTCCGTTTACTAAATAATGGTCGCCCATATCAATGGCAGTAGTGCGTTGTGAGGTAGCATCAGAACCGGCTTCTGG
>JBDHYE010000182.1:0-4258 GCA_039811245.1 Chitinophagaceae bacterium
TGTGCACTTAAATATACGCATCTTACTGCTGTATCGGCAGCAGCTTTACGCAAGGCTTCTTGTAAAGCCATTGCCATTTCATAATTAAAACTATTGTATTTCTCCGGACGATTTAAAATAATACAGGCTAATCCATTTTCTACCTGATAGCTTATTGTTGCACTCATGTTTCTATAATTTACTTCGCAAAATAGTTATTCTTTCTTAATACATTGAGGAATATTTTTCTTTGCTTTGTCAAGATGCTTTTTGATATCTTCATCTAAAACTTAAAAAGCTTGTGTTCATTAAAATTAGAACACAAGCTTTTTTATCAATAAGAGTATTATGCTTTTTAAAGTTTGCTAAACTTTAAAGCTAGTCGGTAACCATTTTCTAAATATAAATAGGCAGCATATAATCCCGGTGCAAAACTGTTTAAAGAGATTTTTTGTAGCCCCGTTGCATCACTCAAACATTTTTTACCACTCATATCATATACTTCTGTTTTAAGTATTTTATGCGTAGAGCTATTATTAATATTGATAAATGTTGTAGCAGGGTTTGGACTTATACTAATTTGTTGTCGGAGGATATTTTCATCAACATTGCCAATACTATAAATCGTTACATCAAAATCATAAGCACATCCATATACATTAGTGCCACTCCCTTTAGTATAGCAAGGCTGTACTCTATAGGTAGAATCATAGGCTCCCGTTGGGTCGCTTATTTTTTGTGAACGTACAATACGCATACGGGTTTTGCCCATTTTAGCTACTGATGGTGCTTTAAACGTAAGCGAAAGCGCTACACTTGACGCAGCTCCGCTAGGTAATTTATCTTTCAGTAATTGTTGGTTATGCATAATCATTTCATCTGCATCAAACATGTTGTTTTGATTATAATCTATCCATACTCCAAAATATGCCGGCTCAACATCGGGAGTGCTATAAAAATCTACTAGCATTGATGTGTTCAATGTTGAAGATATTGGTGGTATATGTGCTGTATCTACATAAACATAAGTATTGGTGGTACTTGTAGAGCCCATTGCTCCAAAAGAATGGGTATATGCTCCAACAGAAATACTGGATATCATGTTATAATTGTTATCATAGTCTGCATTGCAATAAGGGCTCGGGTCGGTTTTTTGGGCACTACTGCTTATAGCTAATGCCATTGTTATGCTCAATAGGGATAAATATTTTTTCATGCGTTTTTATTTAAATTGATTGTTTTTTAAAATTTAGGTTTAGCCTTTCTCTTCGGTACTAGAGGGTTCTGTGGTGTTACTATTTACGATTCTAAACAGATCTCCCTCAATACTACTCTTGCAATGCTCTACAATACGCCCTAACTCTTTACCGTTTTTAAGTACTATTATTGTAGGCACATTCTGTACATTATAGTTTTGCTCTTCATTATTTTTTGATTTTTTTTCTCGATCTACACCGTACATTTTATAATTCGTAAAACAGTGGGTTAAAAGCATTGTTTTATACAGCTTAGGCAAAAGTAGATGTGTATCTTCACACCAAGTACCCATAAAAATAATAAGTTGGCAGCTCGTAAGTTCTTTTTTTAAAGCCGCTATCGTTTCTGGGTCTGGTTGATAAGCATTGCTACCATTTTTAAACCAGTCAAAAGAGCTTTCTTCTTCTATATCATCAAAGGTGCATTGCCCTACGTAGAGCATTTGACCGCTTTCATTATCTCTACTCATATCAAAACTATATTGTGCATTTGTAATAAAATTACTTAAAATTAAAACACAAAGAAATAAGATTCTTTTCATAATTATTGCAATTCTTCTTTTAAGGTTAATAATAATTGTTGCAATTTTTGAACACTATTGAGCAAGGAGTCTTTAGGGTTTTGTACTTCTTTTTTTATTTTCATTTCACGCAGCTTCTGCTTTGCTCCTGCTATAGTATAACCTTGCCCTTTTACTAAAGTATAGATATGTTCTAACTGCTCGATATTCTCTTGGCTAAACAGCCTGTCGCCTTTTCTATTGGTGCGCACTTTTAGTGCAAATTGGGTTGTCCAAAACCGTATATGCGATATTCTAACTCCAAATTTTTTGGCGGTATCGCTAATGCTCCAATATACTTTATCTTTCTCTTCTTGTTCGTTTGCTTTTTTAGTTTTCTTTACTGTGCTGTTGTGTTTGGGTTTAGTGCGTGCTGTGGTTTCATTTTGGTCGGCCAGTAATACCTCACTCTTTGCAACAATAGCTTCTTTTTTATCTAGTTTTGGTTTACTAGATTCTACCTTGTCTAAACTTTCAAGGTCAAATAGTGTAAGCGCTATATATTGTTGCATGTGCTCACAAATTTATAATTTTATTTTTTATACTTTTTCTTTTTCAAAATTATTCTACACTAATTAATAAATGCTTGTTGAAATCGAGCTTTTTACTTTATTGGGATTCACAGTACAATATGCTCTTTCACCGATTATAGTCTGCTTTAAACAAATAAGGTTTTAGTTGCTGGAATTATTGGTTAATTATTGAGTTTGTGTGGCAAACTTGTTACGTTTTACTTGTTACAATATCTATTATGTAATTCGATACACCTACTTGATATAAACTTGATAGTATTTCATAAGGTTCAAATACACTAAAATGCTCTTTATGATTTAGGTAGCTTATTAGACGTAGCAAGTGAAAGGAAATGTCTGCACTTAAAGTCGCTACGATTAAACTTTCATCTGAATAATCTAGCGGATCTGTTTTAAAATTCGCTCCAGCTTTAATTAAATTATAGGTCTTTATTCCGTTTCCATTCATTGCAGCATTAATTAAGTCTAAATCCATTTGTTGAAATCCATGTTTTAAGGCTTCCTCCATCTCATCAGGCTCTAAAAATTCTTCATCTTCAAATAAAACCCTACTTAATGGAACATAGGTAGAATAGTCTTTTAAATGATAATTTTGAATTGAAAATTTAATACAAATCCATTCAATACAATTTACAATATTTTTATAATGCTCACTCGGATTGATACAATCATCTACAATCTGAACATCATCTGCATCATACCTTTTATGGCATATACTTTCTTTTTCAACGTAATCATAAAACCCAAAAGCAGCCCAATTCAAGATTTCTAAAACACTGATAGAAACATATTTACTGCTCCATAAAGAAATATATGCACCCTCTCTAACTGGAATTTTAATTTTTAAATCCTCTTCCTTTTTAACAAACGCCTGAATAGCTAGCAAATCGGCATAAAATGATGCTTTAAATAATTCAATGCCTTTGTTCATTTTTAAAACAGTTATTTTTTTGTTTTAGCATTTAGGCTGTTAGAAAAAATTTCTTCATTAACAATGTAACCTACAGCTCAGAGATAAATAAAGACCTAAACATGCTATTCAAATATATAAAATTTACGGATTGCACAAAGAACAGGTTAGCATTTTTTATATTATACTTTTTCTTGACCTGATGCTTCTGTTAGGCAATTATGCATTTAGCCTATTAGCAAACATTGTTTTTAAATCGTTTATTACAAAATTAAATTTGCCATCAAACTTTTTATTTATTTCACTGTATGAACCTAAGAGTCTTTCATAAATCGGATTTCCAAAAATGTCTTTCTCGTCAATGCTACGTTTGGAAGCAAGGTTGGAAGCAAAAATGTCTTTGATTTTTTTTAATACAATTATCTGCTCGTCTGTAAAGTCGTATGTGTGTATGTAAGAAAGATAGTTTTTCTCAATACGTTCTTTTGGTGTCGGAATTTTCTTTTTACCTAATGCATGTAGTAAAAAATCCCAAACTGAACCTTCGGGGAAGTCGTACATTTTTTGCAAATGTCCTTCGTCTAAAAATATGTTTGGTTTGCTCAACCAGTCAATCAGTTTAGCCATTTCTTCTTCTGTTGGTTGATAGTCATCTTGTTCGGCTTTTGTTTTCAAGTCTGCCATAACTGGCTCTTGTGATTTCTTTAATTCTTCTTCAAAAATACGTTTGGCCTCTTCAATTGGAATGTTGTCTTTAACAATGATTGAGTCACCGTGAATTTCTACTCTCTGAATTAAATGAGCTGGGTCAGGATTGTCAATTAAAAAGTAGTCGCCCTTTGGTTGCGGTGTTCCTAGCACTTTTGGTTTTTGGTCACCTTGTTTTACAACTTTCGCGTTTTCTTTCCGTGTTCCTTTTCCATTGTCTTCCATTCGTCTGCATAAGCCTACAAAGTCTAAAATGGTAAAACTGAATTTGCCTGTTTTTGGGTCAAGTCGTGTACCACGACCAACCATTTG
>JBDHYE010000183.1:0-4248 GCA_039811245.1 Chitinophagaceae bacterium
TACTTTAGCTTCGTCTAAACCCGCTACATCATTAAAGGTGATGTTTACTTTAGTACCTTTTTCGTAGAGTTGTGCTTTCGATTTTCCTATACTAAAGATACCACCGCCTCCGGCGCCTCCACTCATACCACCACCCATTTTACGCATAAACATGTATGATATGCCTATGATAATAAGTATGGGTAATAATAATCCAGATAGCTCTCTTAAATAGCTTCCTCTTGTTTCGTAAATAATGGGGACTCTTGATAGGGCAGGGTTGGCCACATAGGCTTGGTCTAAATCTTTATTAAATTGATCTACGGAGCCAATAGGGAAAGAATAAAGTTTATCTTTACTGCCTAAAAGGGCTGTATTGCTGCTAGGGTTAGGCTCTGGCGTGTTTTTAAGTTGTGCCTCTGCCAATTCTTTATTTACTATCGTAATTTTCTCTACTAAATCTTTATTGAGGTATTTTGTTTGAAAATCTAAAAAGCTATTATTTTCTATTGAGGTAGCCGTATAGTTGTTGCCAAACATAGCCATACCGATTATCGTAAATACGATGATACCGTATATCCAAAAGATATTAAACTTTGGCCCTTGTGGTGGTTGTGGTTTACCGTCTGGACTTGTGTTCTTTTTATTGTTTTGATTTTCTTGCATGTGAAATAGCCACTTGGCTCTTATTTTATAATGATATATTTTGAATTATTGTTGATTTGAAATTTAAGACTGAAAGCCATCAGCCCAAAGGTTTTCTAAATCATAAAATTTTCTTTGTTCTCGATCAAAAATATGTACAACGATGTTTACATAATCTAATAGGGTCCAATGGTTACCATAGGAGCTATGGTAAACTTTTTCTTGACATTTTTCAAGTACTTCTTTTTCAATGTTTGCCGCTATTGCTTGTATCTGAATAGAGCTTTGAGCTTCACAAATAATAAAATAATCCGCCACGGCCTCATCTATTTTCCTGAGGTCAAGACGAATAATATTTTCCGCTTTTTTATCTTCTAATGCTTGTAAAATGGTTTTATAAAGCTTACTGTTAGTGTTTAACTTTTTTACAGCTTTAGAAGGAGCACTAGTTTTAGTAGCTTTCTTTTCTATAATATTTTCAGAAGTCTCAGTTGTTTTTATCAAAATCTAAAAGTTTAAAAATGCACACTCTTTATTAAGAGTTATTTATTTTTGTAAAATTATCCTTCAAAAATAGAAAAAACTTTGTCTCTAAACGTTAAAGAAGTATTAGAAAATCAAATTCTATTCTTTCAAAGTATAGATAGTACCAATAATTATGCCGCTTCATTAATTGATGCCGATAAGGCACAAAATGGTATTACCATTGTTGCTCAGCGCCAAACTGCTGGTAAAGGACAAAGAGGTAATAGCTGGAAAGATCAAAAAGATGCATCACTATTGATGAGCCTAATAATCCAACCACAGGCTACATTAGACCAGCAATTTCTATTTCTAGCTACTGTTGCCACTACAGTAGTAAAGGTTTTAAAGCCATTGTTACCAGAAACAGCTATTTATATTAAATATCCCAATGATATAATTATTAATGACAAAAAGGCAGGAGGAATACTTATTGAAAATACCATCAAAGGCAATACTTGGGCTTATGCAATTATAGGCATTGGCATAAATGTATTGCAAACAGCTTTTGACCAATTAAGTCATGCCGGCTCATTATACCTTGCATCGGCTAAGAGTTTAGATATTAACAACGATTTGCTCTACCCTATAAGGACCGCACTATTGCAGAATTGTGTTAAGGGTTTAAACAGACAAGAGCTTGTGGAATATAATGAGTTGCTTTATAAAAAAGGACAGTACCAACTACTTAATATTGATGGTCAAGTTCTTGAAGTAAAGATAAGCTCAGTAGATGATCTTGGAGCGCTTATTGTAGAACATAATGATGGCACAAAACAGCAATTAATTCATGGGAGCTTTACTTGGCTTTGGCCTTAGTAAGCGTGTATAATATTTTACTATTAATATAAACCTCTTCTATTCAGCTTCTTTTCGGCTTGTTTCTTTTTGTTTTCTATTCTTTTTTCAATAGCTTTTTTAGGTATTTTAGTTGCTACTCTTGACTTTTCGCGTTCCAAAGCTTTTAGAAGGATACTATAAATCTTCCAAGCTGCTATTTGACGGTTTTCTAATTGTGAGCGTGTTTCAGAGCATTGAATGACTAAGCGACCCTCTTTAGTCAGCATAGAATTCAATTTTAAATACAAGCGTTTTTTCTCTTCCTCATTAAATAAGGTACTATCATAAAGACTCCAACTTAAAATAACTTTAGTAGCAACCTTATTTACATTTTGTCCTCCTTTTCCACCGCTCCTTGCAGCTTGGAAGCTCAACTCTTTATAGAGCAAATCAAAGTCAATCATCATTTCAAAAATAGATTATTTTAGTAGTCTAAGAAAGTAATATTTTTTTAAAGCATTATAATCTTCAGAAAAACTTTAAAAAAACATAAGATATCGTTATTTTTTATCAAAGGAATGTCATCAAAATGCCATATAAAGAGCGCTTATTTTTGACATGAAAATGACAAATATGAAAAATATATTTACCCAAACAGCCCTGAAAGCCGCGCCACTATTGAGAAATATTTTTTTGAAAATGTGTATAAAATCTCAATTTTGTATTGTACTTTTGCTTCGTTTTCGTGTAAAGGAATGTTAATTCTAATCAATTTTACAGGTGTTATTTAATATTATGCTTTTGATACAAAAATTTACAAAAAGAGCACTTTCTCTTTTAGTAATCTTAATGCTAAGTCAATTTGCTGCCACGGCTGCCCCCGATGGACAAGCTTTGTTTAAATCTAATTGTGCTAGTTGCCACAATCCCTTAAAAGATGCTACGGGGCCTGCACTACAAGGTGTAGAGAGTAGAGTACCTAGTAAAGAATGGCTACATAAATGGGTACATAATTCTGCTGGCTTAATTGCTAGTGGTGATAAATACGCCAACGACATTTTTAACAAATGGGGTAAAATACCCATGACACCTTTCCCAAATCTTAGTGAAGAGGAAATAGACGCTATCTTTACCTATGTAAATAGTGTTAAACCTGCAGAAGCGCCAAAAGCCGCAGCCGCAGCAACAGCTACCCCTGAGTCTGACAACAGCTGGTTATACCCGCTCATCACTATTGCATTATTAATTCTTGCAATTATTATGTGGAGGGTTAACAAAAGCCTTAATCGCGTAGTAAATTCTAGTGAAGGGCTTCCTGTTAAAAAAGACATACCATTCTATCGTCATAAAGTATTTATTGCAATAGCTGTAATTACTGTAATCATCTTTGCAGCCTTTTATTTAGTAAATGGCGCAGTAGGCTTAGGCAGACAACAAAATTATGCTCCAAAACAACCCATCTTCTACTCGCATAAAGTACATGCGGGTATCAATCAGATTAACTGTTTATATTGTCACTCTGGAGCGCAACAAAGCCGCCAAGCAATGATCCCTTCTACTAATGTATGTATGAACTGTCATAAAGGTATTTCAGAATATACCGGAGCAGCAGAGCATCCATTAGTAACACTTGAAGGTCAAACGATTGATGGTACTGCCGAAATTCAAAAATTATATGAATATGCTGGTTGGGATCCTGAGAAAAAAGATTATATCAGAGATGCTAAAGGCAACATTAAAGCGAAACCTATTGAGTGGGTTAAAATCCACAATCTACCCGACCATGTGTACTTTAACCATGCGCAACACACTGCTGTAGGTCAAGTACAATGTCAACAATGTCATGGCCCTATCGAAGAGATGGACGAAGTACACCAATATGCACCTTTATCAATGGGTTGGTGTGTAAACTGCCACAGACAAACAAATGTTCAATTTGAAAGCAATAATTATTACAGCTTATACAAAAAATATCATGCTGAATTAAAAGCAGGTAAAAGAACAGGTGTAACTGTAGAAGATATTGGAGGTTTAGAATGTCAAAAATGTCACTATTAATTTTTTTAAGGTTTCATTTTTAAAATTTTTAATTAACACTATTAAATCAAACAGCAATAGAAAATAATTTCTTAGCTAATTTGTCAATACTAATATGAGTCAGAAAAAATATTGGAAAGGTCTTGAAGAGCTACACGAAACACCCGAATTTCAAAAAAGTGTTTCGAATGAGTTTAAAGAAGATTTACCCTTTGATATGAGCGGGGGCTTGCTAGAAGCAGAAACTCCACGCCGCGACTTTCTTAAATTCTTAGGCTTTAGTAC
>JBDHYE010000184.1:0-4228 GCA_039811245.1 Chitinophagaceae bacterium
ATATTTTACAATACTAATTATCCCCACAGCACTAAAACACTGCATTTAAAAGATATTATTATCGAAAATGGTAGAGCCAATAACACAACAAGATGGGGAGGAGGAGCATTACTGTCGTTAAAAGGGACTATAACGAGTTTTGAAGGACATTGTAATTTAAAAAATAATCTTGCATTGACCGATAGTAGTTTTAGTGATAGTGCTTCGGGTAATGGAGGCGCTGTATATAGTGAAGGGGAACTTATCTTTAAAGACCAAGTAAATATAGACAGTAGCAACCGTGCAGAATATGGAGGGGCAATATTTAGTACCGGCAAATGCACCCTTTTAAACCATGCAACAATAAATGGTCAGGCCATAGAAGGTGGTGCTATCTATAGCCAAGGTACATTAATCATACAAGATAGTGCGCTCCTCTCAGGCTATGCCCTAAGTACAAGTGATAGTAATAAAGGTAATGGTGGCGCAATTTTTGCACAAGGTGCAGCCATATATTTAAAAGGTTTTGCGCAAATACAACATGCTGCTGCCAGTAATAAAGGTGCAGGGATTTATTTACTCAACAGCTATTTTCAAGCCGATGATTCTTTCAAAATTATTGCGAACCATTTAATCAACCCTGGTCAAGAAAAAGGTGCTGCTATTTATGCCTTAGGCAATAATGAAATCACTATCAACGGCGGTCAAATAATTAATAACAACAGCCTTGACACCAACAGCTATGCCTACCCTATTTATCATGACAGCAGTAGTGGAAGCAGTACAGTGATTAGCATCAATAAGGCTAGGATATATAATCCACAATCAGGTTTTGAGCATAAGAAAGAATTTTATAACCTACAAAAAACAGCTGCTTTTTTAAGTGATAGTTGCTGGTGGGGACAAAGTATTATAGACAGTGTGATCTATAACGATAGCAGCGCAACCGTTGGTATTAGAAGCTATATCCAATGCGATTGGATTTTGAATGATGGCTTACCAATAAGTGGATTAAGTCATTTTCCTATTAAAAACCAATTTCGTTTATCATCTGGTACAGCATTACCTAAAAACAGCTTTACGATGCTCAATGCCTATTATCAAGCTGACAGTGGCAGTTTTAGCGCAAACCCCGTAGCAATAGATTCTAATAATTTGATCACCAATCAATACAGCGCCCCTAGCAGTTCTTCGTGGGTAAAACTTAATGCTTGGGTAGATGCAGACAGTATCGAATATAAAGTCTATGTTATCGGTTTAGGTATTAAAGGGAATGCATCTTATCAAGCTGCTACTCTATACCTTTACCCCAACCCCAGTCAAGGGATTATCAATATTCAAATTCAAAATCTAACAATAGCGCATGTTAAATATCAAATCATTGATTTAAGTGGTAAAATAGTACAAAAAGGACTGCTCCCTATACAGAACAATAATGCCCGCTTGCATTGTACGCAGCCCAAAGGCAGCTATTTGCTCCAATTAATCGTAGAGGATCAAATTTTACCGACACAAAAAATTGAACTTTTAGAATAAACCAAAAGCCATTTTAAGTATCTTAGTATTCGTAAGCCTAACGTTAATTTGGAATTAAAAATCGAATTGCATTCTATTGAATTCCTTATATTGCGCATCAAAAGCACAAAGAAGCCTAGATTAATAAAAGCACATGGAAATAATCAAGTCACTTATAAGCCAATCTATTGCCACCAAAGAAAAGTTGTTACAATCGGAACAACTCATTCAGGAAATTGACAACATTTCAAAGCTCATTACACAAGCATTTGAACAGGGTCATCAATTATTATTTTGTGGTAATGGGGGCTCTGCTGCCGATGCGCAACATTTAGCTGCCGAATTTAGTGGTAGGTTTTATAGTGACAGGGAACCACTCCCCGCAGAAGCTTTGCACTGTAATAGCTCATACATGACCGCCGTAGCCAACGATTATGGGTTTGAACACGTGTATAGTAGAATGATAAAAGCCGTTGGCAAAAAAGGAGATGTGTTAATCGCCATTAGTACATCGGGCAACTCTGTAAATATTATAAATGCATTAGAACAAGCCCAAAAAATGGGACTCCACACCATTGGTTTTAGTGGAGAAAGTGGAGGAAAGATGAAGGCATTGTGCCAATACCTTATCAATATCCCCTCTCAAGACACCCCAAGAATACAAGAAGCACACATCATGGTAGGGCATATCATTTGCCAAATAGTTGAAGAAAATATTTTTAAGAACAAGTAAATCTAGGCTATGCAAGTGTACAATAAAGAATGGACCTTATTTTTAGATAGAGACGGAGTAATCAATAATGAATTACAGGGTAATTATGTTACCCAGTGGAGTGAATTTGAGTTTTGTGAAGGTGCTATTGAAGCCTTAAAAATGGCAGCACCCGTTTTTGGAAAAATCATTGTAGTTACCAACCAAAGAGGAGTAGGCAGAGGCATCATGAGTGCAGAAGACTTAAAACATATTCATCTGAATATGCAGCAAAGCATAGCCGATGCCGGAGGGCGTATTGATAAAATATATGCTTGTATCGCTACAGACGACAATGATAATAACCGAAAGCCCAATACCGGTATGGCCTTACAAGCCAAAGAAGATTTTCCGGAGATAGACTTTAAAAAAAGTATCATGGTAGGGAATAACCTTAGCGATATGCTTTTTGGTAAAAAATGTGGAATGAAAACTGTGTTTTTGAGTAGCACTCAAGAGCCCTTTAGCCTACCTCATGAATTAATTGATGAGCAATATAGTGCGATGATAGAATGGGCACACAGTGCAGTAGATTGCTCCAGTCTTATATCCTAACAGCTACACAAAAGCAGTAAACTTTGTAATTATTTTATTTACAAAGTGCTTAATACGATTGCATCTGGCTTGATGTAGCGTAATCATACATTACGATGAAGCAAAACAAAATACATATCATAGAGCGTATCATCTACCCGATCAACAAATTTATTCAACAAGAAAAATCAGGGGGAATCGTTTTAGGTATCAGTGTTTTGATTGCCTTAATCCTCAGCAATAGCCCTATTCAAGAGGCCTATTTTAAATTTTTTAATCACCATTTGGGTTTTCATTGGGACGATCAAGTATATTTTAATTTAAGCTTACTCCATTGGATAAACGATGGGCTAATGGCGATATTCTTTTTTGTAGTAGGTCTTGAATTAAAACGTGAGATGGTTGCAGGCGAATTGGCCAATATTCGTCAAGCGCTTTTACCTATAAGTGCAGCTATTGGTGGAATGATTTTTCCAGCTATTATTTATACTTGTTTTAATGGTCCAACTGCGGCAGCACATGGTTGGGGTATCCCAATGGCTACAGACATAGCTTTTGCATTGGGCGTACTCTATTTATTAGGCGATCGCATACCCTTATCCTTAAAAGTATTTCTAACAGCTTTGGCAATAGTAGATGATTTAGGGGCTGTACTTGTAATTGCAATATTTTATACCCAACAACTTAATATTGCTTTTTTACTTTTAGGGCTAATGTTTTTAGGGGTTATGTTTTGGGCCAATAAATCTGGAGTAAGAAATATTGCATTCTATGCGGTATTTGGTATCTTAGGGGTATGGGTTTGTTTTCTACTATCGGGTGTGCATGCTACTATAGCAGCAGTGTTAGCCGCTTTTACAATACCTGCCAATACCAAACTCAATGAGCAACAATTTGTAGATAAAATACAAATGCATTTAAAAAACTTTCTCCAAAAAGACCCACAAGACCATACGGCTACATTAAGCCATGAACAACTAGCTATAATAGATAAAATTAAAGATGAGCATAATAAAGTTATGCCTCCATTGCAGCGTTTAGAATACAGCCTACACCCTTGGGTCAGTTTTGTAGTTGTACCTATTTTTGCATTAGCCAATGCAGGCGTATCTTTTGCAGGACTGAGTTGGGGTCAAATTTATCAAAGCCATGTATTTTGGGGTGTAGCCCTAGGCTTATTCTTAGGAAAAGTAATAGGCGTGGTATTATTTAGTGTTATCTGTATAAAATTAAAAATTGCACAATGGCCTCAAGGTATGCATATCTATAACCTTATAGGCTTAGGCTTCTTGGCAGCTATTGGTTTTACCATGTCCCTATTTATAACACAAATAGCGTTCACTGATGCGCTATTTACATTACAAGCTAAAGTAGGTATCTTTATAGCCTCTTTAGTGGGAGGTGTATTGGGTTATCTGATTTTAAGAAGAAATCAACGGTAAAAGATTG
>JBDHYE010000185.1:0-4224 GCA_039811245.1 Chitinophagaceae bacterium
TGATGACTCAAAACTTAAATTCGCACTGTTATCACAATACAACTCTACACGCTTCTGACCCACTGGCGCAGGATTGTAGATGTAGGAATTGTTAAGAATAAAATTTAATGGTGTAGATGTGCTATTATTTGTAATTGTGAAAGCATAACAATCTTTATCTAATTCAAATTTATTTCCAATAATTGTGATATCAGATAAATTAAAAACATTAGGACCTTTTAAATCATAAACTATATTTATATTAACACCAGAGCCACCTGTGTTATTTCTTATATTCAATTTATATTTCTTGTTTGGGTATCTCAATAATATAATTGGATGTGGTTTTTTATTGTGATTATTTATAAAGTTTATTAAACAATTACTGTCTTCTAAATTATACGATTTAGAAAGTGCCTCTCTTCCTAAATCACAAAGTATAGATGAATCGACTTTAATACTTCCAAATTGATTTAAATCAAACACATTATTCCTTATGTCTAATATTGCATTCTTTGAAGAAACGATATTTGTGTAAAAAATATTTGAAGTAATATAACTATTTCTAAAAGACACAAAACCTTCTATTGTATATCCACTCCAACCAAAAATTATACTTGATTCTTTTGAAAGTGCTAAAGATGAGTATTTTGTATTATTACCTGAAAATATTATATTTTTCAAATTGCCCTGTAAATAGTAAAATGTAATTCCATAACCACTTGCATTAATTACAGTTGTATCTCCATTGTCAATTGTTCCTTGCAATTTTATTGGAAAATCATAGCCATTAATTTCATGCTCATAAAATGTATCTGCACTAAGTACTATGCTATCATAAGGATATGCAGCATCCACCGCTGCTTGAATGGAACTATAAACTCCTACTAAACGCTTTGCTGTATATAATGATGCTGTTTGACAATAAGCTTTAACTACAAAAAAAGTAAAACAAAAAGCAATTATGTATTTGAACCGTTTCATAAATTGTTTCACTTGCTATAGTAATTAATACTCATACAAATATAGTGAATCCAAATTATTATATCTGAAAAAAAATAACAGCCCACAAATCTTCATTTGCAGGCTGTTGATAAAAATGTACAGTACTTAATTAGAGGGTTTATTTGATATAACCTAAAATCTTAAGCATACTTTGAGAGCTTTGTTCTTTAGCATAGAGCCAATCTTCTAGTTCGCCGGTTTTAGGGTTAAGCTCTACCACTACATGTTTAGGAGAGGGTATCATACAGTGCTTGATACCACCGTATCCAGCCAACTGGTCTTGGTATGCTCCGGTATGGAAAAAGCCAATATAAAGCGGTTCTGAGGCTTCAATATCTTTAGGGTCTTTTGATTTTGTAGGTGGGTTATGTTCGTTCTTTGGTAAAAACACTGCGTTGATATGCTCTTCAGAGGTATAAAAATCATGGCTGTCGCAGGTTAAGCCTCCTAAATGCACTTCTTGGTATTCTTTGTCCCATTTATTGATTGGGAGGAGCAAAAACTTCTCGCCTATACCCCAAGTATCGGGCAGTGTGGTGATAAAAGAGCTATCAATCATATACCAAATCTCTCTATCGTTTTGCATCTTTTCTTCAAGAATACTGTAGATCACCGCACCGCTCTCGCCTACCGTAAAAGAGCCAAACTCCGTATAAATATCCGGCATGGGTACTTTGTTAGCCTTACATACTTTTTTAATTGTAGCTACGATTTCATTGACCATATAGGTATAATCATAATCAAAAGCTAAAGAATGTTTTATTGGGAAACCGCCTCCAATATTGATACTATCCAGCTCAGGGCATATTTTTTTAAGTTGGCAATATAAGTGCAGCACCTTGTTAAGTTCACTCCAATAATAGATATCATCTTTAATACCTTTATTCATAAAGAAATGAAGCATTTTAAGATTAAATTTTTCATTGCCTTTAATCTTATCAATATAGAATTCAAGGATATCTTTATTACGAATCCCTAAGCGTGAGGTATAAAAATCGAAAGTAGGTTCTTCTTCAGAAGCGATGCGGATACCAATATTCACAGGCTCTTTAGAGCGGATCATTTTTTTATAATCTTCAAACTCTCCTTGGTTATCCAGTACTGGGGTAACGTTTTTAAAACCATCATTGATAAGTTTGGCAATATTGCGTGTATAAGCCTTAGTTTTAAAACCGTTACAAATGATTTTGGTTTCTTTAGTTATTTTTCTTCTTCTGTACAGCTGTTTAATAATTTCAATATCGTAAGTGAAAGAAGTTTCGATATGTACATTATGCTTTAAAGTTTCTTCAACAATAAAAGAAAAATGAGAACTTTTAGTACAGTAACAATAGTAGTAATTCCCCTCATAGCGATGCTTTTTAAAGGCATCGGCAAAAAGCTTTTTAGCACGATTGATTTGTGAGCCTATCTTAGGCAAAAAGGTTAATTTAAAGGGTGTTCCATATTTCTGGATCAACTTTTTTAAATCTAATCCATTAAAATGTAAATAGTTATTTTTTACTTCAAGACCTTCTTGAGGGAAATCAAACGTTTGATTCACAAGGTCGAGGTAGGTTGGTCGGTTCATTATGATGAAATGACAGTATTAAGTATAAAAAATGAAAATTTAATCAATCAATATGCTAAAAAAACGTACAAATTTAAGGGCTTTATGAATATGTTGGGTTTAAAATACCAAAATCTTTTACAGGGTTCTTGCCTTAGTGTTGATTTAAAAAATGCTTTATTGCCTGATTCACTTCTTGTGCTTTTTCCCATTGTATAAAATGCCCTGCATAAGTCAGCATTTTGAGTTGTGCATTAGGCAGTTTTGCCACAGCATCTTTAGCCAATATTTCGGTACTGTAAGGGTGTATGAGCTTATTAGGAATGAGTTGATCCATATCACCAAAGAGCACTAATGTTTCGGGTTTACATTTTTTAAGTTGCGTCCATACTTCTTCATTCAGCATGGCCTGGATACAAGCCTCAATCATACTACGATAATCTGCTTTAGTATATTGATTTAAAAGTTCAAAAAGCTCTGCCAGCATAGGGTCTGACTGTTCCGGACTTTGGTAAAAACTGTTATACACAAACTGTTTCAGGTATTGTTTTTCGTCGGCCCACATACCGGCAAAACCTAATGCCGCATGAAAAAATTGTTTTTCATAAAACGAAAAATGTTCAAAACCTGCTGGAGCGCAAAGGATCATTTTTTGTACCCATTGTGGATAATGAATACCCAGCGTAAGGGCTACCTGTCCGCCCATAGAGTGCCCACAGAGATGTACTTGTGTGAGCCCTAAGGCTTCAATAAGCTCGATAACTACTTTTGAAAAATAATGCATACCGTAAGGTAAATCGCCTTTATCAGAATAACCATTACCCGGAAAATCGAGCGCTATACAACGAAAATCTTTTTGCAATACTTCAATATTATGCATCCACGAGCCGCTATAAGTAGCTAAGCCGTGGAGAAAGATAATGGTTGATGGTCCTTGACCTACATCAAGATAAGCAATGTGATTGCCGGCTTTTAATTGAAGTGTTTTATAAGGCAAATATGAAGGAATTTTGGAACTTGAAGGAGATATAGTAGCAGCGTTCAATGAAATGGAAAATTTTAAAACAGTAAAAAATAATTGATGAAATTGAGCTTATAAAAAATAGAAAAATTTAGCCACTAATGAAATTACATATAAGGCCATCAAGAGCGCAAAAAAACGATAAATTTGTTTTTGGGCTTCAAAAGCTTTTAACAGTTTTTGTTCGTCATTGTCTCGAATGGCAGTACGTATCGTTTTAGCATAGTGTAACATTTTAAGGTTAGGATATAGATAAAAAGCCGTTAGTACTAAAAGTGCAAAAATATAAGTACCCCTAGCGAGAAGATCCTTATCAGTAATCAATTCATAAAAAACATTGTTCTGTGCAAAAGGCATACAGAGCCAAAATAGCACTATTAGCCCTACATTAATTTTAGCAATATAATTAGCCCAATGAGCACTGCTTAACAAGGCATGCTGTGCTTCATAGCTCACATTAAGCGGTTTATAATCGGCATGTTCAAAAGGAGTACTCATGAGATAAAATAAATTGGCTTTTGTTTAAAACGAACTCAAATGTACTATAATTCATACGCTTACAAAACCAGCACTGATAAAAAAAGCTTATTGCACTATAATCTTTACCAGAAATAGAAAGGCCGCCCTAAAAGGCGGCCTCCTTGTTCTATTCAAAACTTAAATCAATATA
>JBDHYE010000186.1:0-4219 GCA_039811245.1 Chitinophagaceae bacterium
TGCATCCCTTGCCAAGGCATTGTTGAACTCCATCTGAATCTGGAAGGTATGGATTACCTGGATCAATAATGATATCTTTTATTCCTGCTTGATGAGCCTTAAATATGAGCTGCTGTAATTCTTGCATCACTTCAAGACCTACATTATTATATTGCTGTGCTTGATGCATGGTTTGAAAAGTACCACGTAAATGCATTGCTACATAAGGTACATTTAATGCAGCTACGGTGTCATACATATTTAGATCAAATAAGCCTCCACTGATATCATTTACCATATCGGCACCGGCTAGTATGCTCTGCTGAGCTACTTGGGCATTATACGTATCAATAGAAATCCAAATATTAGGGTGTTGTATTTTTATTCGTTCAATGACTGGTAATAATCTATTTAACTCTTCATTAATTGTTTGCTCTTGTGCTCCTGGTCTGCTAGATGTTGCTCCTATGTCTATTATATCGGCACCATTCTCAATCATTATATTGACATTTTCAATCACTTTAGACATTTCTAATGCTCTACTTGCTGCATAAAAACTATCATCGGTAATATTTATGATTCCCATTACTTTTGGGAGGCTCAGATCTAATAAGTTTCCCTTACTTTGCAATATATTTGAAGGGTTAAAAAACGATTCCTTTAAAGACATAGTATTTTTGAAGCAAGATAAAACTAAAAGCTAGTAAAAACCTAATGGAAAAAAATCTTTCAACCATTACACAATACGAACAAGTAGTAGCGCAATGTAAAGACCTATATCTTAAAAAAGTAAAAGATTATGGTACCTCATGGCGCGTGTTAAGACCGATATCTATAGTTGATCAAATTTATATTAAAGCTTGGCGTATCCGTCAAATTCAAGAAAATGAAGTGCAACTTATTGAAGATTCTATTGAGAGTGAATTTATCGGTATTGTAAATTATAGTATTATAGCCCTCATACAGCATTTTGCTCCAAAAGATGAAGTTCAAGAACTGAGTTATGATAAAGCTAAATTGTATTATGAAGAAAGAGCTAATGAAGTGAAGGCTTTAATGTTAAAGAAAAATCACGATTATGGAGAAGCTTGGCGCCACCTATCGCAAAGCTCTTTTGTAGATTTAATTTTAGTAAAATTATTACGCATTCGCCAGATTATAGCCAATGATGGCTCTGTAAGTGTTTCTGAAGGGGCAGAGGCTAATTTTGCCGATATCGTAAATTATGGCATTTTTGCATTGATACTTATTGATGAAAATAAGTAGTCTATAATTTGATTTTTATAAACACACTTTAAAAACCTATTTATGAAATATCTTTTGTGGTTGTTACGCATTATCGTTGCGGTATTATTTATTTTTTCAGGACTCATAAAAGCCAATGACCCTTTGGGATTGAGTTATAAAATGAATGAATTTTTTGAAGTCTGGAATATGTACGGACTTATTGAATATTCATTGGCACTCTCTGTATTGATGATAGGTTTTGAAATAATAGCCGGTATAGCCTTATTGATTGGAGCTGCACCGCGTATCTTTTCATTTTTATTACTCCTACTAACTTTATTTTTTACCTTTCTTACAGCTTATGTCTATCTTACCGATAAAATTAAAGAATGTGGTTGCTTTGGAGATTGTATCAAAATTAGCAATGCAGAAACTTTTTGGAAAGATGTTGTACTGACGGTATTTGTAGGCATTTTATTTATTTATAGGGCACGTATCAAACCACTATTCCCTTCAAAAGTTACAAATATATTAGTGGCACTTAGTTTTGTTTTTGCCTTTGGAATACAATGGTACACCTTACACTATTTACCTGTTTATGATTGTTTAGCATACAAAAAAGGTAATAATATATGGAGTAAAATGCAAGCCCCTCCCGGCTCTACTCCAGATGTGTATAAAACAATATTGATCTATCAGAAAGATGGTAAACAACAAGAGTTTGACGAAAGCAACTACCCTTGGCAAGATACTACTTGGACTTATGTAGATAGTAAAAGTATCTTAGTTAAAAAAGGAAATTCAGACCCTGAAATCAAAGATTTTGTATTGAGTGATTATAATGGTAATGAACTTACCTCTGCTATATTAAATGAAAAAGGTTACACTGTTTTAGTATTTATTAAAGATGTAGCTAAAGCCAATACTGAAAATATCAATCAACTCCAAGCCTTAATTACAGAAGCCAATCAGGCTAATGTACCCTTTTATATCTTAACCTCTTCTGCTAAACCAGATGCAGATGCTTTTTCTGAAAAATATAAATTGCAAGGTGCTCAATGGTTAGTTATAGATGGCACCGTGAGTAAAACCGCTATGCGTACTAATCCTGGTGTAATGATACTTAAAGAGGGTACTGTATGGGCGAAACGCTCTTATAAAGAATACCCTAAAAAGATTAGCACTAACCAGATTGATCTTTAACTAGTAATAAAGATGATGCTCAAATATGCTCTTCATAAAATACTGTATAGTTTGTTGATACTATGGGGAGTATTTAGCATTGTATTTTTACTTTTTAATGTTTTACCTGCCGACCCTGCACGCCTTGTTATGGGGCAGCGTAGTGATGAAGCTTCTGTAAACAATGCACGTAAAGAACTACATTTAGATAAAAGTTTAATACAGCGATATGCTTTATTTTTAAATGATCTTTCTCCAATCTCCATATATCCTTCTAATGAAGAAAACAATTCTAAGTATAATTATTACCGATTAATTAGTTTTGAAAATGATGCACTAGTTTTAAAACAGCCCTATTTAGGGCGCTCTTACAGAACTAAAAAACTGGTTAGCGATGCCATACTTGAAGCCTTACCCGGCACTATGATTTTAGCCTTTAGCTCAATGTTTTTTGCTTGCATTATTGGGATCACATTAGGCGTTGTTGCAGCGGTAAAAAAAGATACCCTATGGGATACAAGTGCTGTTGCCGCCAGTGTAGTGGGCATATCAATGCCTTCATTTTTTGCAGGATTATTAATTGCCTATATAGGCGGTTTCTTATGGCATCAAATCACAGGTTTAAATATGACCGGTAGTTTGTTTCAATACGACCCTATTAGTGGTACACGTTATTTGGCTTTAAGAAATTTGATACTTCCAACCCTTGCCTTGGGATTAAGACCTTTAGCTATCATCACGCAGTTAATGCGAAGCACCATGCTTGATGTGCTCTCTCAAGATTACATACGTACAGCAAAAGCCAAAGGTTTAAATACGGTTCAAATAGTTTTTAAACATGCGATCCCTAATGCTTTAAATCCTGTAATAACGGCTATTACAGGCTGGTTTGCAGAATTGCTTGCTGGTTCATTTTTTGTTGAATATATATTTGGTTGGAAAGGTTTAGGAAAATTAACCGTAGATGCTTTAGACAAATTTGATTTTCCATTGGTAATGGGTGCAGTATTAGTAACTGCTTTTATTTTTGTTATTATGAATCTTATCACAGATGTGTTATATGCCCAACTTGACCCACGAATACGTCTCCATGATTGATACACATAGTAAAGAAATAAGGTTTTTTAGAAAACAAATTTTACGTTGGCACTTTGAAGAGAATACAAGAACCTTAGTTTGGAAAAATGAACAAGACCCTTATAAAATATGGGTTTCAGAAGTTATGTTACAACAAACTAGGGCAGATCAAGTTTTGACTTTCTATACTAATTTTATAAATCGTTTTCCTAGCATTCAAAGTTTAGCCGATGCAGAAGAACAGGAGGTGTTTAAATATTGGCAAGGCTTAGGTTATTATAGCAGATGTAGAAATTTAATTCAATCCGCTAAGTATATCCACCAAGAATTAAAGGGTACATTTCCATCAGATTATTTTTCGATTTTAAAACTCAAAGGGGTGGGGAAGTACACTGCTGCTGCCATTGCCTCTTTTGCATTTGAGCAACCATTTGCCGTACTTGATGGTAATGTTTATAGGGTATTGGCTCGATTTATGGCTATAGATATACCAATAGATACCCCTCAAGGTCAAGGTATTTTTTCAGCGCTAGCACAACAATGTCTGGATAAGGATAAGCCTTCGGCATATAACCAAGCAATAATGGATTTTGGTGCTACTATTTGTACTCCTAAAAATCCAAATTGTACTGAATGTCCATTAATCAAAACTTGTAAAGCTTATCAACAAGAGCTCATATCTTTATTGCCTATAAAATCTAAAAAACTTAAAATTAGAAAGCGCTATTTTCATTTTTTTGTATTGAAATATAAA
>JBDHYE010000187.1:0-4214 GCA_039811245.1 Chitinophagaceae bacterium
TCATACTAATTAACCACAAATCCATACCCAAACCAGAACCTAATGAGGTTTCTTTAATAGCACTTAAGGGAGGATAAGCTGTCCAGCCACCAGATGCAGGGCCAGTTTGGATAAATAATGAAGAAAACATTATGATACCGGCAGCAAAAAAGAACCAATATGAAAGCATGTTCATAAATGGAGATGCCATATCACGAGCACCAATCTGTAGAGGAATGAGTAAGTTTGAAAACGTACCACTCAAACCAGCAGTTAATACAAAGAATACTAATATTGTACCGTGCATTGTAACTAGAGCATAGAAAAACTCAGGCTCTAGTTTACCACCTTTAGCCCAATGGCCTAAAAATTGCTCAAGTATTGGAAATGTCTTATCGGGGAAACCCAACTGAAGTCTAAAAAAAACAGACATTAGGGCACCAATAATAGCCCAAATCATACCTGTAATCAGGAATTGTTTTGCAATGATTTTATGGTCCTGGCTAAATAGGTATTTTGTGAAAAAATGCTGTTCATGATGCTCATGGCCGTGATCGTGAGATTCGGCATGGGAATGTTGAGCGGCGTGTAAATCGTGTATAGTAGCTTCGTTACTCATTTTTAAATTCTTTTATAGTTGTGCCTCTAAACAGAAAGACGTAAAATATAGTTTATTCTTATTAATTTTTTGCTATTTCAGCAGCTTTTTTGGTTGAATCAGTTGTGGGAGCTGTAGTGGCAGGAGCAGCAGGAGCAAAATATGCAGTTTGTTTCGCCATATAAGCATCGTATTCCGCTTGAGTTTCTACAATTATTGTACCTCTCATTGAATAGTGCCCTTTACCACACATTTGATCACAACAAATTTCATATACATAATTAGGATTACCCGTCATCTCTTTCATTTTAGCACTAGTAATGGTAGGAGTAAACCATAAAGTAGTAGTAGAACCAGGTACAGCGTCCATTTTTAAACGGAAATGTGGCAAGCCAACATCATGAATTACATCTCTTGAACCAATAATTAATTTTACAGGCTTACCTACTACTAAGTGCATTTCACCATTTTGAGCAATAATATCATCGGCACTGGCAGGGTCTTTAGAATCAACCCCTAAAACGTTAGTAGCATCGTTAATATCTAAATAATGTCTTTTACCAAAAACATTGTCTTTACCAGGATAACGTACAATCCAGTTAAATTGTTTACCTACAATTTCAACCACAGCTGCATTAGCGGGAGCAGGAGAGGTTACTTTATACCAATCTCTTAAACCATAAATAATTAAAACGGCTATGGCAATTGCAGGAACAGTGGTCCACAATACCTCTAATTTATTATTATGAGGGAAGAAAAAAGAATCTGCTTTACCATCACCATTTTTGTACTTAAAAATATACCAAAATAAAAGGGTATGTGTAATTACAAATATAATACCTGTAATAACAACGTTTAATAAAAACATTGTATCATAAGATTCTCCTTCTTTTGAAGCAGATTGTAACAGCATTAGACCTTTTAATTTATCATGACACAACCACACTCCATACATTCCTAATATGAAAAACAACATTAGGAGTGATGCCATTATACGGTTCGTTTTTCTTTCACGGTCTTGCTCACTACTACGTAATATAGCAGCATATTCGCTAGCTTGAGCTATCTGGTAAACGATCATTAATACCAGAAAAATTATGGATACTGTTAAAAATATAGACATTTTATTTTCCGCTTAAGTGAATTAAATTTAATTTTTGATTTTTTGTTAGACTTAGTTTATTAGCTTATGTGAATCACAGATTCTTTAAGCATAGGATTATTAAATGGTATCAAAGAGGCTTTAGACATTGTTTTGGTAACTGTAAACATCATTAAACCAGAGAAACCGCATAATAAACCTAACTCATACCAACCTATTGACCAATCTGCACCCATAGGTTCAGGCATAATCATAATATAAAAATCTAACCAATGGCCAAATATTACAAACATAGCCATAAAGGTTACAATGAAATAGTTGCGCTTGCTAGGGCGAGACATTAAAATAATAACAGGCATTACAAAATTGATAATAAAGCTGCTATAAAACAACATGCTATATGGCCCGTGTTGGCGTACTTTAAAATAAGTGGTTTCTTCTGGAATATTAGCGTACCAAATTAACATATATTGAGAGAACCATAAGTAAGTCCAGAAGATAGAAAATGCAAAAATAAACTTACCTAAATCATGGATATGCTCTTTATGTACAAGTTTCAAATTGCCATTATTCTTTAAATAAATAGTAAATAAAGCGATAACAGACATACCAGATACAAAAGAACTTGCAAATACATACCAGCTGTATAGAGTAGAATACCAATGTGCATTGATCGACATTAACCAATACCAAGGTGTAGTACTCATCATACTTAATGCAAAAATTACTAGGAAAATAGCAGAGAAGGTCATAAATAAGAAGTAGCCTTTAGTACTATTTTTAGGAGCAGACTCTTGTGCTATGGACAAGTTACGAAACTTAATACCAAAGAAAGACCATAAAGCCACCGTAACAACAGTAAAGCCGATAAACATACCACTATTCAAAAATGGCGCTTTACCTTCTAATATTTTATCTCCAGCAGGATGAGTCCAATGGTAAATTGGGTTATGTCCGTGGGCATCTTTAAATACTAAAGCAGTCATAATAACTACTAGAGCAGCAATACCGCCAAATAACCAAGTATTAGCCCCTATTGCTTCTGGGATTCTACGGTAAGTAACAATCCATGAGCTGTGTGCTAAAGCAGAAGCTGCCTGAATGAATACACTGATAACAGCAATAAAGGCAAAAAACACAGAGTTGTGCAGTAAGCCAGTCCAAAAACGAGTACGCTCAATATCTGTAGCGTTTGCACCCATTAATGTAAAAAAGGCAATGATTAAAGCCAAAACACCCAATGCTATCAACAGTAAACTGGTGTTGCGTAAGCGTGCCGGTACTTCAAAACGATCGTTCATTTGTTTCTATTTAAATGATTTCTAAAATTTATATACTTTAATGTCTTATTTTTTTGTAGTAGCAGTAGAATCTATTGCATTCACTGTCACCGTTTGTGTGCTATCTGAGCTTTTACCTAATGTAAATGCAGCGCCACCGTTTTCAGATTGCATTTTTTTAATATGGGCGATCACCTGCCAGCGTTGTTTAGGGTTAAGCTGACTAGCATAAGAACCCATTAGGTTTTTACCAAATTTTATTGCCGCATACATTGTACCCACGTTCATTGCCATATATTTAGGGTCTTTCAAGTTTGCTGGCATAGCAGAAAACTTGCCACTAGCATATAAAGGACCATTACCATCATGATTACCACCATGACAGATACCGCAATAAATCATATAGAGACGTTCTCCCTCTTTAATTTCGGCTTCGTTAAAACGGTAGCTTGTAGTTAATGATTTATATGAGTTGGTATCACCTTCTATTAAATGATCTGGAAGGTCATGCCCTACAGCAATAGTACCTGTAACCGCTAAACGGCTCGCTTGGCTATCTGTAAAATTGGGACTTTCTGTATAAGCTTCATAAGCGCGAGAATAGGTCATATCCGGAGCATAGGTTCTTCCAGGGTTACGGCGCATTTCATCGCTATTACAAGCAGTAGTAAACCAGCCAATACTTGCCATTAGACTTGCTACTATTATGCTTTTGGTCTTATTCATATTTTATAAAAATAATGTCGTGTTCTAAATAAATAAATTGGTAATATTAATTTTAAGCCAATTCGTATTTCTCTTCTTTATCCCAAGAGCCGTACCACCAGCCCTCTTCAGCTAATTGAATATTTGTTTCAACGGCTCCAGTTTCATTTAAAAACTGAAGTGCTTCATCTTCACTATTATGCTCATTAAGCTCAATGGCTATTACAAACAAATCGTCTGTTTGGCGAGGGTGGAATATATGTTTTTTTACGCCTGGCATTATTTGATTCAAATAGCAAAATGTAAGTACCATTCCCACTGCTGCAAAAAGTACAGTCAATTCAAATGTAATAGGGATAAATGCTGGTAGTGACCAATGGGGTTTACCACCAAAATTTAATGGCCAATCTGAGGTAAAGATCCAAGACATAAAACCAACGGCGGTGCTTGTACCGGTTAAACCAAAAATAAAACCTGCTATGTGTAAATCAGTTTCTTTAAGTCCCATTGCAACGTCTAAACCGTGTACTGGAAATGGTGTATAAACATC
>JBDHYE010000188.1:0-4210 GCA_039811245.1 Chitinophagaceae bacterium
TGGAGCACTCTCAAGCTGCAGATAATGGTTTTTATTTAGACAATTATGAAGCATTACATCAAAAAATAATCAAACTCCAAGCACAACAGAAAAAAGTTTTATTGCTGGGTGTCACCTTTGCCTTGCTTGATTTTGCGGAGCAATACCCTTACGACTATTCTAAAATAGTAGTGATGGAAACTGGAGGTATGAAAGGACGTAAAAAAGAATTGACCAGAGCAGAAGTTCATCAATATTTACAAGCGCAATGGCATTTAGAGCAGGTTCATTCTGAGTACGGTATGACAGAACTATTATCACAAGCTTATGCTCAAAAAGAAGGTTTATTTACACCTTCTCTTACAATGCGTGTTTTGGTACGAGATATCCATGACCCTTTGACAACAATGTTTAATGGGCAGGGCGCTTTAAATATCATTGACTTAGCCAATATCCACTCTTGTGCTTTTATTGCTACCGAAGATATAGGTCATGTATATCCTAATGGTACATTTGAAGTACTAGGTAGAATGGACCATACGGCTTTGAGGGGTTGTAGCTTATTGGCTTTATAAAGCCAATAAGCCAAAATAATTTTTTTTATTAAAACGCATGTGCTACCTTTGCGCCGCTGATGAGTCTTATACGACCAGCTCCTACCGAATCCCCCAGGACAGGAATGTAGCAAGGGTAAGTGGTTGTAGCGGTGCGATGTGAGTAACTCGTCAGCTTTTTTTATTTATTTAAGCGCTCACGCATCTTATTTAAACCAAAAGAATCTCTTTGTTTTTTAAGATTAAATAAATACCCAATCTTAAGCCCAGCACCTAAAGCTAAGCCTATATCTCCAGAGCCAAAACGGGTATAACCAAAATTTCTAAAAGGCATATTATTCACCTGAGGCCCATTATTATAGATGCTATTAAATTCCTTATTTACTCTGGCTTCTTCTTTTCTATAATTATCCACTCCTATGCCTACCATTGCATAAATGTCAATAGAGAAGATATTATCCAATACCCATTGATGACCTAAATTTACATTAAATGAACCATTGATAATATTGGCTTTTTTAGACATTGGAGTATAATAAATGGGGTCTATAAAGTAAAAATCTCTTTGGTAAAAACCTAATACAATACTTGGTTTTAAATAACTCCCTTGTAAAATATGGGTTAGTTGTCTATAGCCCATATCAAAATCAGGCTTTTTTAATACTTTTAAACCTACTCCTACATTAAAGCCTTTTTGATTAAAATAGGTTTTTGAGGTTCCATTGGTATTAGCACCAAAAAAATCGTCCACTTCAACATTCTTACCTAAACCGATTATTGTAGCTTGAAACTCAACACTCCTACCGGGTTTTAACGATTTTTCTAAATATAAGTCTGTAAATCCCGCAGCAGGAGAAAGTAAACCAATTTTAGCACTCCATTGCTTTTGATTTTTATAGAGAATAAAATCTTTTAAAGGGTCATTAATCACTTGCACACGTCCCGATTTGAACACTATTTTTTGAACCTCACTAAGCGGCACTCCAATGATTAATTGTTGTGCATCTTCAGGTTTGTATTTTACTTCGCTGCTGTTGATCTCTGTTACCGTGGCATTAATAGGTTCTGCCTGTGATTTTAAAAATATTTTTTCTTGTGCTAAAAGTGAGTTACTCAATAGCGTACAAGTGAGGAAGAATATTAGCTTTTTCATAATAGGAATTTAGATTTTAAAAACGAAGATAAGCAACATTTCGTATGTTATGAATAATTTTATTTTTCAGACATGAGGAAAATTAAAGGGTTTAAAACTTAGAAGGATATTATTAGGCTTTTTCAAATTATTTTGAATTAGATTATACTATCGAAAGCGAAGCTCAATTACATGTATTAGACCTTAATGGGAAACAAGTATTTCAATGTACCTTAACGCCAAATAGAAATAAGTTTCGTATTTTAGCTTCTGATTGGACTACAGGAATCTATTTTTATGAAGTCATTCAGGCTCAAAAAAGAGTATATTATGGCAAGCTTATCAAATATTAAATTCAGCAGCCGCAAAAGCCCTTGGGGCTTTTTGTGGCTGCTGCTTTTTTGCAGCACTGCGCTCAAAGCGCAAAACTATTTCAACAAAACCTATTTTATGGGAGGCTATAATAATGCTATATGTAGAATTATACCCTTAGGCAATGATGGTAATTCTATTGCTTTTGCTTGTAATTTTGACAGCATTAGCGGTAATAACACCTTAAAATTGTTAAAATTGGATTAGCTTGTCATCAAATTGACTTTAATTGTATCTTCGTGCTTAAGGTCAATGTTGAGCAATAAGAAATATATAGTTTATGTTTTGTTTATAGCTGTTTTTGCTATCAGCAATACTTTGTTTGCCGGGGGAGATAAATCTACATTCCACAAAAGCCCTAAGGTAGATAGTAATGCGCTTCAAATTTTTGATGCATTGCAAAATAATGAACTTAGAAAAGAAGTGTTTTTAAAAGCTTATGAAGGCTGGAAAAATTTATTTCAAACAGGTTTAATTGACAGTCAGAAAAAAATAATGGCATTGGCTGATTATAGTCTTTCATCAAGAGTTAAGCGGTTTTGGGTTATTGATTTAAAGGCTAAAAAAGTGTTAGTACAAAGTCTTTTGGCACATGGTCAAGGCTCTGGAGAAGATTATGCTTGTACATTTTCAAATATTGAACATTCTCATCAAACAAGTCTAGGTTTTTTTGTAACTGGTGCTACCTATACGGGCAAGCACGGACATTCATTATATTTAAAAGGTCTGGATACCGGGTTTAATAATGCTGCTGAGCAACGTGCTATTGTGATGCATGGCGCAGATTATGTATCAGAAGCATTTATTGCTAAAGAGGGTAGGCTAGGGCGTAGCTGGGGTTGCCCTGCATTGCCTATAAATATTGCTACTACTACCATAGAACTCATTAAAGAGGGAGTTTGTTTTTTTGCCTACTTTCCATCTACAGATTATTTGAATCATTCAAAATGGCTCTCTAAATCAAATTTGAATCAAGAGAAATTTGATTTTTTAGAACAAGAATAATTAGGAATCCTTAAATTGCCCTTAATTTTAATTTCATGAATTTACGTTCCCGTTTACAAAATCATAAAGAAGGCGAAACATCGGCGCTTAACGACATACTTTTTATACTGCTTTTCTTTTTTTTAATCATATCAACATTAGCCAATCCTAACTTGATTAAGGTTTCTGTACCTAAAGCCAATTCTGATACAAAAGCCAATCAAACGGTTGCGGTAAGCATTGATTCTTTTCAAAATTTTTATGTAGGTACGCATAAAGTTACCGAAGAGGCACTTCAAGATGCCATAGTACAAGCGGTTTCAAAATCTAATGATGCTGCACCTACTGTAGTTATCAATGGCGATAAAAAAGCTGAATTTGATAAAGTAGTAGCTGTAATGCGTGCGGCTAAAAGCTTGAAACTAAAAGTAGTAGTGGCGGTTGAACAAAATAAAAAATAGTATTCGGCTTTACTATTTTTTATTCAATTAGAATTGTAATTTTACCCGTTTATAAAACAAAAATTCTTTTTATCAATTTATTAATGAAGCAAGATAAAATTTTAATCATCGGGGCATGCGGTCAGATAGGGGTTGAATTATGCATTGCCTTACGGAAAATATATGGTGATGCTCAAGTGATAGCAAGCGATTTACGTGAAGAAGTACACCCTTTATTAAAAGATTCAGGACCTTATTATACCCTTGACGCTACGGATATTAAGGCGGTAGCCCAATTAGTAGAAAAAGAAAATATTACTCAGGTTTATTTATTAGCAGCACTCTTATCTGCCACTGGCGAAAAAATGCCTCAAAAGGCTTGGCAGATCAATATGGACAGCTTACTTCAATTACTAGAACTTGGAGTAGAGAAAAAACTAAATAAAATCTATTGGCCTAGTTCGATAGCCGTATTTGGTAAAACAACACCAAGAATCGAAACTCCTCAAAAAACAATCGTTGAGCCTAGTACGGTTTATGGTATCAGTAAGTACGCTGGTGAGCTTTGGGCACAATACTATTTTAATCGATGGGGTTTAGACGTAAGAAGCATTCGTTACCCAGGTTTGATTAGTTGGAAATCAGCTCCTGGCGGTGGCACCACAGATTATGCCGTTGAGATTTACCATAAAGCTTTGGCCGATAAAACATACACCTGTTTCTTATCAGAAAATACTTATCTACCTATG
>JBDHYE010000189.1:0-4205 GCA_039811245.1 Chitinophagaceae bacterium
TGCGCTTCAACCCAATACGAATCCTGCTTTTAAACATTGTGATGCACAATTTTGGATCGCATTGAAAAATAATAAAGTTGTAGGTAGAGTAGGAGCTATTATCAATCATCTTCATAATAAAAACACCAATGAAAACTTATGCAGATTAAGTAGGATAGAATTTATTGATGATAAAGCAGTGAGTAAAGCCTTATTGGATACCGTAGAACAATGGGCAAAAAGTAAAGGCACTGATGGGGTTCATGGGCCCTTAGGCTTTACGAATTTAGATCACCAAGCTATATTGATAGAAGGATTTGATTATCTCCCTTCGATAGCCTCAGAGTATCATTTACCTTATTATAAAGAGCATTTAGAAGCAGCAGGTTATGGTAAAGAAATAGATTGGGTGGAGTTTAGATTAAAACAAGAAAGTAGCATACCTGAGAAAGCGCTAAAATTAAACGATATGATTCAGAAGCGCTATAATCTTAAAGTAATTCATTTTAAGACTCAAGACGAGATGAAAGCCTATGCCCCTAAAATATTTAAACTGTTGAATACCGCTTTCAGTTCTTTATTTGGTTTTGTAGCCATGGATGAAGAGTTGAGCCAATATTATACCAAAAAGTATTTCTCTATTTTAAATCCACAATTTGTTAAAGTAGTAGAAGATGCAGAACAAAATGTGATTGGTTTTATAATCAGTTTACCTTCTTTAAGTAGAGCCATGCAAAAAGCTAATGGGCGCTTGTTTCCATTGGGTTGGTGGTATATAAGTCAAGCCTTAAAAAAGCCCACTGAAGCCGACTTGCTGCTTACTGCAATACATCCCGATTGGCAATCGCAAGGGGTTAGTGCAATACTGATTACAGAGCTAACTAAAGTACTTATGGCTCATAAAGTAGCTTATGTTGAAACAACGGGTATGCTTGAAAATAATGAGAAAGCGATTAATAATTGGAAAATTTATGATCATGTGCAACATAAAAGAAAACGTTGTTTTCGAAAAATGTTTAATGAAGCATAATGAACCATAAAGCAATTACAGCTTAACGTTTTAAAGATTCATTTATAAATAAGAAATGCTTAATGGCACATATTTTAGATATTTAATTGAGGTGCAATATGAGGGTACAGCATTTCATGGTTCTCAGATACAAGGTGCTCAACAAACAGTACAAGGCGCTTTAAATAATGCTCTATCTATTGTACTAAGACAGCCTATAAGTACTTTAGGTGCTAGTAGAACCGATGAAGGCGTTCATGCTCAGTCTAATTTCTATCATTTTGATTATAGTACTATATTGTCGTCAAAACTTATATATAGCCTCAATGCGATACTACCTCAAAGCCTTGCTGTAAAAGCTTTATATCGTTTTAAAGATCAAAATGCTAATGCCCGTTTTGATGCTATAAAGCGCAGTTATCGATATCGTATCTGTTTTCGTAAAAACCCCTTTACATACCAAAGAGCTTATTTATTCCCTTATACTATCAACCACGAGGTCTTAATTCAAAGTGCACAGATGATATTACAGCACCAAGAGTTTGAAAGTTTTTGTAAAAAAAATAGTCAGAATAAAACGTTTAAATGCCAAATTTTCGAGTCCACATGGGAGCAATATCCAGAGGAGTTGCATTATGTAGTTAGTGCTAACCGGTTTTTGAGAGGAATGGTAAGAGCCTTAGTGGGTACGCAGCTTCGCCTAGCTCGAGGGCAATATACGCTGCAAGAATTTGAACAAATTTTACATTCAAAAAATACTTCAAAAACAGATTTTAGTGTACCAGGCTTTGGCTTGTATTTAGAAGCTATTCATTATCCAGAAGGACTTTTTGAGCCCATTATCTAATCATAATATAAAATATTGAAGTGCTGTTAAAGTAAGAGATCTTTAAAATATTTTTCAGATTTTTTAGCTATGACCGCTCTTTTTTCAATGTATCCATCTACTTTATCTTTGGGTAATCTGAATTTGAAAACTTTTTCAGGATACAAGTCTAAAACGAATAGATCATAATCGGGGTTCCATTTTTCAAGTAGATTTTTATCTATTTGTAACTCTTGTTCTAATATTTCAATACTCAAAGGTGCATCTAGCGTAATGATGGCCATGTTTTTTAGTTCGGCCTCTGTAAAATGCACTTTGTATTTAGGTGCTTTCTTTTTTTCTTCACCTTTAGCAGGTGCCATTTCAGGGTGCATGATAAAGTCTTCGGGTATTTTTCCTGAAGGGATAAACTTTTTCATGTTTTCAAAAATTGAGGCAGTAGCTATAAATGCGAGTACGTGTCCTTGTGTTTCACGGGGTAAGTATTGTTTAATATCCCAAAAGTTTCTACTTCCTGTTTTTTCGATGGCTCTTTTTACAGGAGTAGGACCGCAATTATAGGAGGCTACTACTAAGAGCCAGTCTTGAAGCTCTGCATATAAGTAGTTTAAGTATTTAGCTGCTCCTAAAGTACTCTTATACCAATCTGTACGGTCGTCTCTTTTGCCATTTACGGTTAAACCCATTAGACGGGCAGTTTCACTCATAAATTGCCAAGGACCAACGGCTCCTACTGGCGAAACGGCTTTGTTATTCAGAGCAGATTCTATTACGGCTAAATATTTTAATTGGTGAGGAAGATTGTTTTTTTTCAAAACATTATCCATCATCGTAAATTTTGTTTTACTTCTAGTATCCACTACTGAAAGTGTTTTATTATGACTGGATAGATATTTTCGTACAAACTCCATCATAAAACTATTCATCTCGCCAAAATAACTTTTTTGACCCGCTAAAGGAACCATGGCTTTTTGGCGTTCATCTCTAGTAGCAGCTAGCGCCATGGCAATAATACTGCGCTGCTCCTCCTCTTTACAAAATTGAGCATAAGCTCTAGCAGAATCATGTTTGGCTTTTTCAAGCTTAGCATCATGAGCTGCAGCTTTAGCTTTATTAGAGGCTAGGTTTTCTCTCCAATATTGCCCTTGTGCTTGCTCAAATAATAGCAAACAAATAGATACAGTCAAAAATGTTTTAAACTTCAATGCTTAATTTTAATGTTTTTAAAAATGGTAATTATGCCTTCAAGCGAAAAATGATGTAATCATAGCTTATGACCATGATTACATCATTAGGGTTTTAAAAAAATACTGCTTGAGAATTATTTTTTCTCAATTTCTTTTTGGTTGTTCATGCCATTTTCGATATCACTCTTAATGCCGTCTTTGGCATCGTTAAACTCTCTGATACCCTTACCAATACCTCTTGCTAATTCAGGAATTTTTTTACCCCCAAATAACACAATCACTACTAGTAATATGATGCCCCATTCGCCACCACTTGGCATGGATAATAAGAATTGAGGTGATATGCTTGCGATACTCATTTTGTCGAATTTTAAATATTGAAACGTTACAAAAATACGAGGAATTGTACGTTAAACCTATACTTTAATTGTTAAATTTTTTAACAGTTAAACTTGTGGGTACATACTTGCTTTGAGCTCTAATACTCTAGCATCATTTAAGTACTCATCAAACTGCATTACTCGGTCTATAAGCCCGTTTGGCGTTATTTCTAACACTCTATCGGCTACGGTCTGACTTAACTCATGGTCTCTTGAGGTAAATAAGATTGTCCCTTTAAAGTCTTTCATGCCATTATTAAATGCAGTTATACTTTCTAGGTCAAGGTGGTTAGTGGGCTCATCAAAACAAAGTACATTCCCTTTTAGCATCATCATACGGCTGATCATACAACGCATTTTTTCTCCTCCACTAAGCACAGTACAGCTTTTAAGGGTTTCTTCTCCACTAAATAGCATACGCCCAAGAAAGCCTCTAATAAAGGTTTCGTCTTTTTCTTCAGAATATTGCCTTAACCAGTCGATGAGGTTATCATTTTTACCTTCAAAATAGGCACTGTTATCATTAGGCAGGTAGGTAGGGTTAATGGTAACACCCCATTTGAAAGTGCCTTGGTAGTCTGTATCTTCACCCATTAATATTTTATAAAAGGCAGTAGTAGCAAGGCTGTTTTCTGAAATGACTGCTACTTTTTGACCTCTTTTTAAATCAAATTTTAGGTCTTTAAATAGCACTTCCCCATTTAAAATTTTAGTGAGTCCATCTGCTTCTAAAATTTGATCACCAGCATCTCTCACTTGGTTATTGAAGAGTATTGCAGGATATTTACGGTTAGAAGGGGTCATATCTTCTAACTTAATTTTGT
>JBDHYE010000190.1:0-4202 GCA_039811245.1 Chitinophagaceae bacterium
CTAGTGCTAAAGCAAATGCAGTGCCGCTGGCATTGTCATTAGCGCCATAAAATAGGGCATCATTACCCATTTTGCCCAGATGGTCATAGTGTGCCGTAAAAACAATAAAACTATCTGCATATTCAGCACCTTTTATATAACCTATAATGTTTTTGTTAGGATATTGAGTTATGAATTTATTTTCAATAGCGATAGTAGCCGTTTGGGCTTTGTCTAGTACAACATTTTGATCTAAATATAGAATACAAGCACTAAGCGTATCTTTTTTTACCGTCCAAATAAGTTTTTGATTTTCTTGTATGAGGTAGCATGCTTTGGGTAATGCTTTTATCCATTGCCTACGATTTGTGTTAAGTATTTTACTTAAATGCTCCGTATTTTTCAAATAATAAATATCAGTAGCTACAATAGATTGAGTACGCTTGAACCATGCTGTACTATCCTTAATTAGGGTTAGGTCTAGAGTTTTTATTTTTTGGTTTTGTTTACTTAAAAAGCTTGAAGAAGCCGCATCTACTAAATAATCTTTCCCAGCAATTAAAGTGTTGTGATTTAATTGAACCAGCATGGTATTAGGAAAGGTATTTACCGGAAAGCTGTATTCTTGAAATAAGGATTGATTTTTTTGAATGGGTGCTATATCTAGTTGATAAAGATTTTCTGCTATAAAATCAGCTGCTTTATTATTGGCATTATTGACATAACCTCTCCCTTCCATGCTTGCAGATGAAAGATAATCTAAAGACTGCTTGATATAATTCATTTCTTGTGCCGATACATTAATAGAAATAAAGAGAGAGAGTAGTAGGAATAGTTTTTTTATCATTAGTAGATGAAGTATTATGGGTTCTTTTTTAAATAAATGATTGTTGGGAAATGGTCGCTATAGCCATTAATCCATTGACTACCGCTATAACTGCGGTGCGGATAACCTTTATATTTTCCGAAAACGGTTCTTAAAAAATGTTCATTAAACACACGAGCTTTATCATAATGCCAAATCCCCACATGAGGGTCTAGCCAAGCTGCGCTGAGCAATATCTGATCAAATAGATTCCATCGGTCTTGGTAACATAAGCTGCCAATCCCTTTTTGATAAAATTCGAACCAAGGGTTAAAAAGCAAATTTTGCTCCAATGCTTTGCTGTCTTGTGATGTAGCTCCTAATACCTCTTGAATACTGGCATTGATAGGGTCATCGTTTAAATCGCCCATAAGAATAATTTTAGCTTTTGGGTTTTGTACTAGTATTTGATTTATTGCGTTTTTATTTACTGCGGCAGCGGCTTTACGTTTAGGCTCACTAGCTGCTTGTCCGCCACTACGTGCTGGCCAATGGTTGATAAATACAAAAACGGTATCGCCCAATAATACCCCTTTTACAAAAAGTATATCTCTTGTTGGTGCTGTTTCTAAATGTTTTAAATCTATATGGAGACTTTGCGCATGAATAAGTTTAAAGTAGGGATTACGGTACAAAAGTGCTACATTAATTCCTCTATGATCTGGTCCGTCAAAACGTACAAAGCGGTAATGTTTATCACGCAGTACGGGCATACTAAGCATTTTTTTAATGGCTTTGTCGTCTTCTACCTCACAGATACCAATAAGAGCAGGTCCTTCTTGTTCTACATCTTTTGCTAGCGCAGCAATAGCTCTTGCCATATTTGAAGCCTTTTGTTCAAACACTTTTTCGGTATATCTGTTTTTACCTTCAGGGGTAAAATCATCATCGTCTGTAAGGGGGTTGTCCTCAGGGTTAAAAAAGTTTTCAAGGTTGTAAAAGGCTATAGCACAAGAACCTGAGTTGGTATTTTGTGCTGTACTATGCATACAGAAGCAGCAAACTATTAGGCACCAAGTCCAAAAGTAAAATCGTGTATTGAGGATAGCTTGCATTAATATTATTTAATATTTTCAAAAATAAGAAAAAGCATAACGCAATAGCGATTCATTTTTTAAATAAAAAAAACCACAAAAACAGTTTCGCTTTTGTGGTTAGTATTGAAGCTATAATGTTTAATTCAATTTTTATTCTTGCATAGCAATAACTTGTGTTGGTGCTATCTGTGCATTACGTATTGAAATATTCTGAGCTACTTTTTGAGCTAGATTGATAAATAAAGGCCTTGCTATAGAATCTTGATCTATTGCAGCAGGTATCCCTAAATCGCCACCTTCTCTTATGCTTTGAATAAGTGGCAACTCTCCTAAGAAAGGCATTTCAAACTGGTCGGCCATAAGCGCTGCTCCGCCTTTGCCAAAAATATAGTATTTGTTTTCAGGTAGTTCTGCTGGTGTGAAATAGGCCATGTTTTCTACAATACCTAATATTGGGATATTGATTTGTTCTTGTTTGAACATCATTATGGCTTTTTTAGCATCGGCAGCAGCTACTGCTTGTGGTGTAGATACAATTACGGCACCTGTAACCGGCACAGTTTGAGCTATAGTTAGGTGTACATCACCGGTACCTGGTGGTAAATCAATGATGAGATAATCTAAAGCTCCCCATACTACATCGCCCACAAATTGTTTTAATGCCGATGAAGCCATAGGGCCTCTCCATATTACCGCTTGTTTCTCGTCAATAAGTAAACCAATAGACATTGCCTTGATGCCAAAGCGCTCAATAGGTACAATCATACCTTTACCATTGACTTGTGTCATTTTAGGTCTTTCATTTCTAATCCCCAACATCATAGGGATTGATGGGCCGTAAATGTCGGCATCTAACAAGCCCACGCTAGCACCTTGTGCCGCTAAGGCTAAGGCTAAGTTTACTGATACGGTAGATTTACCCACACCACCTTTGCCGGAGGCAACAGCAAAAATATTTTTAACTTCAGGCAGCAATGATTTACTGTCTTTTCTGTGGCTTTGTACACGAGCTCCCATTGTAATATTGAGGGCTACTTCTTTACTAACCATCATTCGTATCGCATTATGGCAAGCCTTTTCAATCATTTCTTTCATTGGACAGGCTGGAGTAGTAAGCTCTACAGTAAAGGATATTTCAGTATCGGATACTTGTAAGTCTTTAACCATACCTAGGCTAACGATATCCTTCTTAAAATCGGGGTCTTCTACATTTGAGAGCGCCTCTAATACAGATTCTTTTGTTATCATCTAAATCCTTGTTAAATTAAAAATTCCTTGCTGCAAAACTAAGCTATTGCTTGTTCTTTTGCAGTAATTATTTAGTATTGATAATTTATAAGTATATTGTTAGAATTGATTATTGCCTTAATTTTAGCCTATGAAGTATTTTAGTTGTGTTCGTCTATATATTAAGCTATTGATATGTATGGTTTTTTTTACTACTGCTCAAAGCTTAAAGGCTCAAGTGGTATATGATAAATTAATACAGATTAATGGTGTAATCATGAGTTCAGACAGCTTATTTGGCATACCCGATGTTACGGTTAGTGTCAAAGGGCAAGATAAAGGTACCTATTCTAGTCCTTTAGGTGTTTTTACATTAGTGTGTTTTAAAGGGGATACTTTACAGTTTAGAGCACTAGGCTTTAAACAAGAGCAATACATCATACCCGATACGATTAAAGGGAATACCATATCAATGGTCAAATTGATGAGTCAAGACACTTTTTATCTGAATGAAACGATTATCTATGCTTTACCATCAAGAGACAAGTTTGATTTTGCCTTTCAAAATTTGCATATTGACGATGACCGTATCGAAATAGCACGACAGAACAGTAACATTGCAATGCTCCGTATGATGAGTGGCTTAATACCCAAAGCCGGAGGCGAAAACCAGCAATATGTACAACAATCTGCTGCTTATAGAGCAGCTTATGAAGGTATGCGCCCACCAATGAATATTTTTAGTCCTATTAAATGGGTACAGTTTTTAGAAGCTTGGAAGCGAGGCGATTTTAGAAAAAAGAATCCTTAATTTTTTTCGTTTATAAAATAGTTCTAATAAGTATCTTGCACTGCATTCATCTAAGTTCAAAAGCACTTTGCATTGTATTCGATACATACTTTTTTTCTGTTTCTGTTTAGGGTGTTTAAACACTACTAGCGCGCAGCAGCTTTTGGGTCAAAATAACCTTATTCGTAAAAAAATTGCCTTAAGCGATACAATTTTTTTAGACTCCTCATGGATTAGTGCATTGCATATTGATGGTATTGACAGTAGTCATTATTTTTGGGATAAAAGCAACAATAAATTATGG
>JBDHYE010000191.1:0-4195 GCA_039811245.1 Chitinophagaceae bacterium
GTTTAATATCAAAACCTTTTTGTGTTAATAAGTGTGCCCAATGATGCAACCATTCATCTACCAAAGGACGCTCTAATACACCCATCTTAAAGAGTATAGATTGCGTAGCAGGATAGCGCTGATGTTTATCGGGGGTATATGGCAAATACTCTTCATAGCGACTGATTAAATAAAACACCGCCGAAAAAATATCGAAATTTGGTCCTTCTGTTTTTAAATCAGGATAATAGAAAAAACAAGGCAATCCTTGCCAAATCCCCTCATTAAATTCAGGTACTTTGATGTGGTTTTCAAACAGCAGGCCTGCATTGGGTATCGCGTTAGCCACTACTTGATCTGGTACACAATAAGGCACTATAAATACAGCATCATCATCACTGGGCCAAGTAGCTGCTATTTCATAAGTAATTCCTAACTGCTCTTTAAAAATCCAATGGCATACATATTCTAAGCGTGCAGAGTTTTGGCTACTCAGTAGTATGAGCTTTGGGTTAGGTTTCATAGGCTTTAAGGTTTAATCATTTTTTTTAATTTCCAAAGCCATGAATGTGTAGCATTGTTTTCGAAATAAGGCATTTCTTTAGCGCCCATCTCTTTAAAAAAACGTGCGATACCTTTATCCATACTTCCTTCAAAGTCAAAAACCTTTAAGCCTAATTGTTGCGCCTTTACTATTGCCTGCCACAATAATGCAGCCATTGCACCATGAGTATTTTGAGCGGCTACTGCACCTAGTAAATAATACATTGTGTGTTGATCATAAACCAGCATAGCTTGGGCTAGAATTTGTTGCTCTTGATTTAGCACACGCAAACATAATGCCGCATTGTGCTCTAGGCAAGCTTTTTCAAGTCTTTTAAAATCTTTTTGGCGATAGGGGTAATATTTATTCTTATTCTGAAAGGCACGTTGATGATGAAGAATAAAAGTAGCCCAATCTAAAGGCTTTTCTTCAAAAATATATTTATGTTGCGCTTGGCGGATATAGCTTCTTTTGCGTGCTTGAACTCCTTGCCATAATTGTTCTATTGGCAATGATAAATCCAGCAAGTGTGTGCATTTTTTAGAAACATTTTGATGTTTAAAAAAAATGAAATTGGGTTGATATAAATTATTTGTCCAGTGATGAAACGTGGCTTTGGGCAATGTTTTAAGCACATTTACCCTTAGTTGTTCCAATGCTTCATCTTGCAAGGAATGATTTAAAATAAAAGGCCCTAAATAGGGACACAGTAAAGGCTTACGAAACAAACGAAAAAATGCGATTTTTTTAAACTCATAAGGCCATACTAAAACAATTTCGTTATTAGGATTACTAACACAAAGCAGCTCCCATTGCTTCTCACAACAAGCATCTAAATACCAAGGTTGATAAAATACTGGCAATAAATGTGTAAGTGAATTATATTGTTCTTTAATAGTCAAGGGAGTAAAAAATCAGTGTTGTGAATACGTTTATGGATTTCGTTCTTTCCATAATTGATGGAAGGTCTTGTTAGGAAATTGTAATGGGGCTCTTCTTTTGGCCCAAGTATTTTTAAACATCCATTTAAACATTTTATTTTTAGTACCCCCCGATGCCCATTGTAACGCTTTAGGATAGTGCATTGCTTTTTGCCAAATTTTCCAAGTCATATCTTCTTGAAAACCGTTATAGCCTGCTTTTACAGACTTTTGGCGGTTGGTTAAAAGCATATTGTGAATGTTTATTTTCATAGGACATACCTCAGTACAATTACCACATAAACTAGAGGCATAGCTTAAATGCCCATAATGATCAAGACCTTTCATGTGCGGTGTAATCACAGCACCTATTGGACCGCTATAAGTAGCACCATAGGCATGCCCTCCTATGTTTTTATAGACTGGGCAAGCATTAAGGCAAGCCCCGCAACGTATGCAATAAAGACTCTCTCTCACACTAGCATCTTTCAGAATATTGGTTCTGCCATTATCTAAAAAAATCACGTACATCTCATCTGGTCCATCATCTTCATAGCTCTGTTTGGGGCCACTAAGCAGCGTATTGTAAGAGGTTAATTTTTGACCTGTACCAAATGTAGAGAGTAGTGGCAAGAAGGTTTGTAAATGCTCCATTTTAGCAAGTACCTTTTCGATACCCACTATTACAATATGCACTTTGGGTAATGTAGTACTAAGACGGGCATTGCCTTCATTTTCGGTTAAAGAAATGGCACCAATGTCTGCAATCCAAAAATTAGCCCCTGTAATGCCCACTTGTGCGGTTTGAAACTTACTGCGTAATCTTTTTCTAGCTTCTAAGGTTAAGGCTTCGGGTTCTAAATTAGGGGCAGTACCTAATTTTTGATGAAAGAGTCTCGCTACATCTTCTTTGCTTTTATGCATAGCCGGAGTAACAATATGATAAGGGGCTTCGCCATCTAGCTGCTGGATATACTCACCAAGATCTGTCTCTACAGATTCTATGCCATGTTGTTCTAAAAAAGAGTTCAAATGAATTTCTTCTGTTACCATCGATTTTGATTTTACAATCTGATTCGTTTGGTATTTTTTACAAATTTCTAATACATGGTTAAGCGCCGCTGCTGCGTCTGAAGCCCACAAAATTTTACCCCCTCTATGGGTAAACTGTTCTTCAAAAGTTTGTAAATGTTTATCTAAATGCTCAATGGCCTCCCACTTTAAATTTTTTGATTTTTTACGCAGACTTTCTATGTCGGCAAATTGAGATTTGCCATTGAGCACTGCTTGGTTATACTTTTGGATATTCCAGGCTATTTTTCTTTTATGCTCTAAGTCTTGTGCTTTGACCTCACTCTTTGCTAAAAAGAGTAATTTCTCTTCAGGTATCATAGAGCAAATATACTTTTTACCGAGTACAAAAAAAGGAATGGGTTAAAGTTTTATCCTTTAACCCATTTTACTTAATCTATTAATTATTGTCTTGTTTTTGAATAATTATTTGAGTTGGTGTTGGACTTGTAATTTGATTTTTATCAAATGCATTTTTTACAATTTCTTGTACTCCAAAAAACACATCCCAATAATTTGCCTGTAAGGTATAAGGAGTTAATACTACATTGATCATACCAACACTTAATTTTTCAACACTTAAGCCAGGAGCAGGTGTTTTAAGTACTAATGGGTGACTCAACATAGCCTCTATAGCTACGGCTCTAACTTTTTCAATTTCGTTATCTAAAGCTACTGCCATTTTGATATCTACTCTCAGATTACCATGTGTGGTATAGTTTATAATTTTACCGGTAGATAGTGCTCCATTGGGGAGTATAATGGTTTTATTTTCTACAGTCAATAAGGTAGTGCAGAAGATACCAATCTCTGTTACTACACCCATACTGTCTTGCGCTTCTATCAAATCGCCTACTTTAAACGGTTTAAATATCATTACCATTACACCTCCAGCCAGATTGCCCAGAGAGCCATTAAGCGCTGCGCCAATAGCTAAACCAGCACCCGCCAATAAGGCTGCAAAACCGGTTATATTCACTCCTATCATTCCAGCAATCGCCAAGAACAATAGTATCTTTAATAAAACTGAAACAATTGATAATAAAAATTTTTGTAGTGAGGTGTCAAAATGCTTATGAGAAAGCACTTTCTGAATCAACTTACTAATTTTGCCTATCAACCAAGTACCAATAATATAGACCAGTATTGCGCCTACTATCTTAGGTGCATATTCCAAGGCCATATCTTGCACCTTTGACCAAAGACTGTTTCCATGTTGAATTAAATCTTGTCCACTTTGTAATGAATCGCCGATTTGTAAAAATGTCATTTTAGATATATTTTAAATTTGAGGTCAAAATAAATATTTTACAATAGCATTACCAAAATAAATTTAAACGCCAAGCCTAATTATACATTAGACTTGGCGTTTAACAAGTTGAACTTTACTTATTATTAGTGCGAAACTTTAGTAACTCTTTGTTGTTTAATTACAGTTTCTTTATTGCTTATAATAAATAAGTAAGTGCCATCAGCATACTTGCTTAAGTCTACTTCTTTAACATTTTTGTTATTGAAGATAGTTTTGCCAGTAGCATCTTTAACTTCAATATCAAGACCTATTGGACTTTCTATAAATACAATACCATCACTTGGGTTTGGATAAATTCTAATTTCATCTTTTTGAGTAGCATTAGAAACAATTCCTAATTGAGGGTATTCATTTTCTGTAAATTCAATT
>JBDHYE010000192.1:0-4189 GCA_039811245.1 Chitinophagaceae bacterium
TTATTTGTACAGCTTTTGAAATATCACAGCCTGAACCAATGATTTCGGGATGTCCCCTTTAGGAGACTACGTGGCGGACATCATCCCCAAAAATAAATTCGTAAACAAGCTATTAAAATGGTGACACTTTTTGTGTAACAAATGGTTCTTCTGTTTAGTCTTTTTAAATGGGTACGGAGTATAAGATTTTTTCGCTCGATGTGGTTAGTACCTCATATAGCTGTGTAATGCTTGGGATTTAAAATGTATGGGATTTTGCATTTTTATTTAATTTTTTTTGTTATTTAAAAAAAGGTTGTATGTTTGCAGTGCTGGGGCTACGACCCGAGCGTCCCAATCCCCTTATAGTTAATTCTATAAGGGGATTGTTGGTTTAGCGTATTTTAAAGAGCTGCCCATTTATTACTACAAAGACATCTTTTGTTGAATATTCTTTTTTGTTTTTTTCAAGCTCGTTAGGTAGCTTTTAAAATCTTCTTTTATTTTATCTAAAGGTATGTCCTAGTTAATATTAAAAACACCTATTTCAGCTTGCTCCTGCACGACTCTAGGGAGGAGAAACCGAGTTTAGCTTGTAATTTCAGGATAGGCATACAACTAACAAAAATCTACCATAATTTTACCATGGCTGTATTTCAGACCCTAAACGAAAGTGATTTTTAAAAGGCTTTTGGTATAAGTAAGTGCGGTTCGATAATTTGTCGAAAATAGTTGATTTTTGAAAGTGCAATTATCGAACCGCTTTTTAGCCCTATAATGCTTTGTTTACAAACAATTACAAATGACAAATGCCGCTGTAAAGCGGCATTTAACTTTTTGCTCCCCCTGCTGGACTTGAACCAGCGACCCTCTGATTAACAGTCAGATGCTCTAACCAACTGAGCTAAGGAGGAATACACCCTTTCGTTTTGGGATTGCAAAAATAGTAAGTTTTAAATCACTACAAAATTTTAATCCTATTTTTTTCCAAGAAATTTTAAATTCCTCAACAAAATTGCAAAATCAATACCTACCACATAATGCATAGCGTACTCTTTTGCAGATAAATGTATTATAGTTTCATCGGGCTCAAAGCCTTGCTGCAAGCTGTATGTAGGCAGCACTCCTTGCTTTATTTTGGGCAGTTCTGTTAGGCATGGCGCATAAGCTACCCATGTTTTTTTGCCTAACATTACAAGAAAAATATTTTGTAAAAACTGCCCTACATGGGCTACTTTAAACATTAATATGGGGAATAACACCAGCAAACACATACTGGCTACAATGTCAAACACTCTCTTATTTCTTTTAGACACAAAACTACTAATGTTGTAACGTGGGTCAGTAGCATAAAAATCGCCCGATGTGCTGCTTTGATTACTTCCTACAAAACCCTTTGAACCTTCAAGATGTATTTTGTAATCGTAAGCAGCACCACAATGCTCCATCTGTCTTAGTAGCTCTTGATAACTGATATCTTGCGCACAAAAAATAACCTCTTGTACATTGAGTGCGTAAAGCGTTTCTTTCATTTGGCTTAATGAGAAATGGTTTCCTTTAGGCTCATGAATGCCCTGTGGCGCTACACTAACGCGCCCCACTATTTCAGGACCATAATGTACCTTTTGCAGCAATGCTGCGGTATGTTCAAAACTGCTAGGCTGCCCTACGATTACGGCTCTTTTAGCTACTTTATTATAGCGGGTTACACGGGCTATACCCAGATAATCTAACAACTCTCTCATCAATACGATACCCAAACTAGCACCAACACCTGCAAAAAAGATTACCGCCCTAGAATAACGATAAGCCTCAGACAATACACCATAATAAGCTAAAATAATAACCGTACCAATTAACATACCCCTGATAACCCTCAAGGGTCGATAAGGTTGGTCATAAGCACCGTTTAAATACATACTCACTAACCATATAGCAATATATACTGGAAAGGTAGCACTTAATATCTCTGTACTAATCGGTTTTAAATGTTTTACACCCTCTACCCAAAACTCGTTGCAGACCAATAGCAGTACCCATAACAATAAAGCGTCAAAAATGGGAGTTTTTAAAAGCTTAAACAGCATTTTAATAAAAGCCCACACAGCCCTTAAGCCAATCCCGAATTTTATAAAAAGAATAAACAGTTGTGCATGGCGCTTAGTATAGTGTTTTTTCACAAAGGTTACTAAGGCTTCATTAAAAATTTTGATATAAGAAAGGGTGGATTTACGAGTGCTCTCCCCCTTATAATGGATTAAATTGATTTCAGGATAATAGATATTCTCAAAACCTGCTTTTTGAATTCTGTAAGACAAATCTACATCTTCACAATACATAAAATAAGACTCGTCAAAAGCTGGGCCAATTTGCGCTAACAGCGCTGACCTTACAAACATACAACAACCCGAAAGCACCTCTACCGCTGCTGTTTGGCGCTCACCAATATGTACCGCATAATAACGATTAAAAAATGGCGATGAAGGGAAAAGCTTATAAATACCTGTAGTTTTAAACAAGGCAACCATAAGGCTAGGGAAGGCTTTTTTACCATCGGGGGCATAAGCGCCTTTACCATCTATCAATCTAGGACCTAAAGCACCCGCATTGGGGTGCTGCTCAAGGTACTGAAGGGCTTTTTGTAAAAAATCTTCGGGCATTACGGTATCCGGATTGAGAAATAATAAGTACTTCCCCTTTGCTACTGCTACCGCCTGATTATTAGCTTGTGAAAAACCCCTATTCGTATCATTGGCTATCAACTGTACCTCTTTATACTGCTCACGCAGCATGGCACAACTGTTATCGCTAGAGTGATTGTCCACTACTATAATCTCTACATCTAAACCCTGTGCTGCTCTTTGTACAGCATCTAAACATAATGCCAAAAAATACTGCACATTGTAGTTTACAATAATAACAGAAAGGAGCACTTTAGTATGCGGATTTATAGCTTGACTGGAATGCATGTATTGATTATCGACTTGCGAATATATAGAGCGCTGCGCTATTCTACAATTATTCTTTTCTTAGTAACGTTTATCTTTTATTTTTATTGAAAGTATCATAAGCTTCATAGGTCTCAAAAAAGTGTATAGATTTTTTTAAAAAAATTATTTCTAAATTTTGGAAAATAATACGGAACTCTTACCTTTGCAGCCCGATAGTCCGATGGTGTAATGGTAACACTACAGATTTTGATTCTGTCATTCTAGGTTCGAACCCTGGTCGGACTACTCTAAAAAACCTCTTAGGTCAAAAAGCGTGTAAGCCTTAAACTGTTTACACGCTTTTTTTATGCGCTGGTAATATGTGCACAAATTTTTAGATAGATTATTGAATACACTTATTTATTTTATATAAAGGACAATAGCCTACCTGTTGTACCCTTAAGCATTTCTCAATTCACCTACTCCATAAGCATCTTTACAATACCTTCTCTAATTAAATAAATCTTCACGTGCACTTTAATAATTTCAATACTATTTATAAAAAAATACTCAAATGCAAATGCATTTGAGTATAAAATAAAATTACTTCCTTAGTAGATAAAAAAACCTTAACGGATAAGGTTAATATCGCCTTTATATATTTTAGAATTCCCTTTAGGATCTTTAACCTTTAAAAGCCAGAAATAAGTACCCATCTCTTGTTCTTGCCCTTTAAAGGTACCGTCCCAACCCTCACCAATGGTCTGTGTGCTGTACATTTCTTCGCCATAGCGGTTAAATACTTTAAAAATTTCCATACTACTATAGCCTACCAGTATTGGTCTAAATAGATCATTGTTACCATCTCCATTTGGAGTAAACATATTGGGTACAGCATTCACAGCACTGCCTAATACTCTAACCTTAAAGGTATCATAACTGGTACAACCTTGCTCAGTAAGTACTTTTACAAAATAAGTAAAGGTGCCTTCTTCTGTAAAAGTGCCTATAGGGTTTCTAATATTAGTAGCCGATAAAAATTTTGAAGGGGTCCATAAATATTGCCCTATATCTTGACCTTCAAAAAAGATTCGTTCACCCACTACAATATTGGTGTCCTTACCTAGATTAGGGCTTAAAGGATCTACTAAAATTTTTCTAAAAGAAGTATCTAAACAGCCTTGCGAGTTTATAGCGACTAAGCCTACATTATATAATCCGCCGTAAATAAAAACATGTTTAGGATTTTGTTCATTATTTAAATCACTGTTATCGCCAAA
>JBDHYE010000193.1:0-4188 GCA_039811245.1 Chitinophagaceae bacterium
GCATTTTCAAGAGCATTTTGACTTTCCAAGGCAAAACCAACAAGTATTTGTTTAGACGTTTTAACCTTGCCTAATGATGCTAAAATGTCAATATTCTTAACTAGTTCCAACTCAAACGTAGTTTCCTTCTTTTTTATTTTATGAGCAGCTTTATCTTTAGGTTTATAATCTGCTACGGCAGCTGCTAGAATAGCAATATCTACTTGTTCAAATTTATGATTACATGCTTGATACATCTCATCAGCACTTTCTACTCTTGTGAGTTTAATATTAGGGTGTGAAATGTGTAATGCACTAGGGCCTAAAACTAAATCTACTTCTGCTCCTCTATTTGCCAATTCGAGTGCAATAGCTGCTCCCATTTTACCGCTAGAATAGTTGCCAATAAAGCGTACCGGGTCTAGTTTTTCATAAGTAGGGCCAGCATTGACCAGTACTTTTTTACCTAAACAGTTTTGTTCTACTTCTAAAAAAAGTCTTAATCGCTCAATAATCGTTTCAATTTCTGCCATTCTACCAGCACCTACTAATCCACTAACAAGCTCGCCATGACCTACTTCAATATAATGATTCCCATGCTCCAGTACTGTTTTAAGATTTTTTTGAGTACTAGGGTGCTGCCACATATCTTCATCCATTGCTGGCGCTATAAATACCGGACAGCAAGCCGATAAATACACAGCACATAAGGCGTTATCGCATAGTCCATAAGCTAGTTTTGCCAATGTGTTGGCACTACATGGCGCTATTAACATTAGATCTGCCCAGCGCCCTAAGGCTACATGGTTATTCCACTTTTGCTGATCATTTAACTGGGTCCATACTTCATTTTTAGAAACAGTACTTAGACTTAAACTGCTTACAAATTGAAGAGCTCCCTCAGTACAAACTATTTTCACTTGGGCGCCTAGTTTAACCAACTGCCTAACCAATTCCGGCGTCTTATAAGCAGCAATACTGCCACTAATTGCCAAAATGATTTTCTTATTTTTAAATGCCATTATAATATTAAAAACTCAAATTTTAATCGCATATTGAGTGTTTACAAAAATAAGGAAAAAATTAAGGGCTTTTTATTGAGTACTTATTATATTATTCAAAAAAATATAAATATCTTTGTTCCCAAAAATTAAAAATAAATAGTTTCTTTATATTGAGATAGCCATAAAATCTATATTTTATAAGGCACTGAAATTACTTAAATTACTATGAAAAAAATATTTCAATTCGCAATAGTCTTATTCATCATAAGCACTAATGTCAAGGCTCAGATGGTGGGTACAGACATTTTTTTAAAAGGAGATTATGTAGAAGTAGGTATTGCAGATAATGGCTCTTATGGCTCTGGCTCCAATGCACCAACTGGTTATCACCCCAAGCCCGATTTTGGCTTAACCTCAGGTCCAATAGGTTTTGTGGCAGACCCTTCTAAAGATGGTTGGTCGGTTTCTGGTCCTGGCATGCCCGATTATTTTGGCGATTATTTTATGCCCGGTACCCCACAAGAGGGCTGGGATGTAGAGGTGAATGGTACTAGAGGTAGAGCTTGGAGAATGTCTGGAGCAACCTCTTTTACAGGCACTTTAACGGGTTCTAATACCAGTTATTCTACGGTTGGTACACAGTATATAGGCGTTTGGGACGGTACAATGGGTAACTTATCTATTAAACAAACCACAACTCAGAAAAAAGATAAAGTATATTTTGTTACCAATATCCAACTTAAAAATACGGGTACAACTACCTTAACGAATATTTATTATAACAGAAGCCTCGACCCTGAACCCGATGCTACTATTGGTGGCAACTATGCCTCTGATAAACGGATTATTTATCAACCTACTACTTTGTCAAAAAATTGCTTAGTTGTAGCTATTGGTCAAGATTATGACTCTGCTTATGTAGGGCTTGGTTCAAAAGATTGTAGGGCTAAATGCTATATTACCAACTCTTACACCCCCGATGCATCTCTGAGTAGTGTATATGGACAGAATGGATCGGCAAGTGGTTATAAATATGCTGTGAATAGCTTCTCTGCTGCGAATACTTCAATGGGTATAGTGTTTAATGTAGGTAGTTTAGGCCCTGGTGAATCTACAGAATTGTCCTATGCTTATATTTTAAAACAGGCAGACTTAGACTCTGCTTTGAATGAAACAGCACCAAGTTTTATATCAGATTCTGTAGAGTATAAAGCCTATACTACTTTCAGGGTATGCCCCGGTACGGTTATTCCATTAAAAGTTAAAGGTGGTAGAGCCTATAAATGGATTTGGACGCCTGCCACCTCATTAAGTGCAGATAGCCTGATTAGCCCATCACCATTATATCCTGATGGTGCTGCCTTTGGTGATTCTGTATCTGTTACGGTGAATGGTCCCAAAACATATACCGCTACTGGTGTTTCGATATGCGATACCTTGAAACTCGTTTTTTATGTAGATACCATTAATTTTAGTGTACCTCCTTTTGTTACTGGTCCTGTTACGTATTGCCAAGGTGCTACTGCTTCTGCACTTACAGCATCAGGAGCTTCTGGTGCTACTATATGGTGGAGTACCAGTGTGGGGGGCACCGAAACCACAGTGGCACCAACCCCTTCTACTGCTACTGCAGGTACTACAAGATATTTTGTAAGACAACAAAACACTTTAGGTTGCTATTCGCAATATGCCTATATCGATGTTATTGTAATAGCTAAACCAGAACCGCCGGGAGTACACGATACCGTGTATTGTTATGGTCAAACTACAGTGCCTTTAGAAGCATTTGGTACCAATATAAAATGGTATGATGCTTTAACAGGGGGTACAAAATATGCCAGTACTCCAACCCCATCTTCTACAGGTACTCAAAGTTTATACTACCCCTCTCAAACCATTAATGGCTGCGAAAGTGATAGAGCAACACTTACAGTAAATATCGCAAAAATTACAGCAGATTTCACTATCGTAAAAGATTCGCTTTGCGGAGATGAATTGATGACCGTAAAAAATAATTCCGATTATACTTTTGCGGGCGCTACTACACCTTACTTTAGTTACTGGACTTTTGGTGATGGCGATACCTCAACTAATCAAGAACCTACACACTCTTATAAAAATTTAGGACTCTATACAGTAAAACTTATAGTAAGTGAGCCTCACAAATGTGCAGATAGCATGACTAAAAAAGTATATATTGCTCCTGCTGTTGAATTGGATTTTACTCGTAGCGACACACTCATCTGTCAAGGCGGTGCCATAGATTTTGAAGCACATTTAACACCTGGTTATTATCAAACCATGTGGGATTTTGACGATGGTGATGTCAATACTTATAACGACCTTAAAGTAAGACAGGCATTCCCCGGCTCTGGAGTACATAATGTGAAATTTAAAGGCTTTTATAGTATATGTGGTGAAAAAGAAGTAACACACCCTGTTACCATTACCGAAATACCCAAAGTGGATATAGGTAGAGATACCAGCATTTGCCCTAATAATGAACCTTTAGTATTGAAAAATTATAACCCTGCACACCCCGATAGTAAATATATGTGGAGTACAGGTGATACTACTACTCAAATATATGTAAGAGGCGAAGGTGAATATTGGTTACGCCTGATGGACGGTCAGTGTAGCTCAAAAGATAGTATTATGGTTTCAAAAGCTTGCTACCTTGATATCCCTAATGCCTTTAACCCTTCAGACCCAGACCCCATCAATCATTATTTTATGCCTAGAGATTTCTTAAGCAAATCGCTAACCACTTTTGAAATGAAAATATGGGACCGCTGGGGGCAACAAATATTTGAAAGCCATAGTACGAACGGTAGAGGCTGGGACGGTACCTATAAAGGGCAAGCACAACCTTATGGCGTTTATGTTTATTATATCAAAGCATCTTTTGCCAACGGAATCATTGAAGAATATAAAGGGAATGTTACCCTAATTCGTTAATTTTATTGAATCAATTAACTTAATAAACGGCTGCTCAAAACAATGGGCAGCCGCTTATTTTTTGTACGTTCGTTTTTTTATATCGGATTAACTCTTAATTGTCCACCAATCGCTTTTAATACTTTCATTATAGTTGAGAACTGTGGCTTTGCTCCATCAGAGAAAGCTTTGTATAAACTTGGTCTGCTCATTCCAGTTGCTTCTGCAATTCTAGTCATGCCAATAGCTTTGGCAATATGCCCGATGG